>JAUWJN010000070.1 GCA_030607655.1 bacterium | reverse complement strand
CGGGCTGCCCGAATGATCTCATAGGAGTCAAGCACATCCATGGCAGTCCCATCAAAATAGACGCCATCAAAGCCGTATTCTTCCAAGGCGGCTTCTATGCGGTCCAGGAAATCCTTGCCCTTGGCCACAGAATAGAATGGGCTCATATACGGAATTATCCTCATCCCTGAAGCGTGTGCCGTAGCTACAACTCTTCGCATCTCTTCCTCATCTACCGGCACATAATCGTGGCAGGACCAGGGCATATCTTCGTAAAGCTCCTTGCTACATGTAATTGGTTGGCCCGCTTTGGTCCGCTTGCCTTGCCAGATCATCTCGTGAAGAGTGAGAACGTTGGTATACTTGCTAGCTTCTTCGATCATATCATCGGGAGGATACGGATAGGGCGGGGGATCTTCCTGGTTTACTGAGCCGTGATGCGCAATCCGGTCGGTCAGTAGTCGCTCCTCATCAAAGGGCCGAGGCGGAAATACCGAAACCAGGAACCGACAATATGGCTGCAAATTGTAATTGATCTGCCACCCCTTACGTATTAAGTTGCTGACTTCCACATTTTCCAGGCCGCGACAAGGATAAAAGCCTATCCCGCCACTGTCATCAATTAGCAGGATATGACCATTTTTCTCGGCGCTATAATCAGGTAGCAAATTCCCGGAAACGGCCGGGGACAATGCGCCCATACAATAGAAGTCAAGCAGCGAGTCACTGTTTACCTGCATCCGTAGGTAACCGCACCCGCCTATGGTGGTGTGCAGGACACAAGTAGCATCATCTTTATACTCAACGCTCAAAGTGGAGAAAGGATAACCCAGATCAACAGTAGCCAGCAGGCGTTGCTCGTTGAGCTGCTGATGACAGTAAATCCGGCCCGCCTCTCCTGACTTGTCGAAAACATATTTGGCCCCAGTGGTAACTACCGTTATCTCGCTGCTGTCCTCGGTTACGCTTTCTACCTTCATCTGCTTGCGCACGTCCAACATGGCACCTCCTAGTTTTTAATCACGTTCGGCTATTCCTCAAATAGATTGTATTTCCTCCAGTAGTGCAATAATCTCTTCTCCCTGGACAAAAAATCATGGGAAAAGCCAGAGATTTCAAGCTTTCAGTGTGCTCGCCTTGGCTTGTAGCTTCAGGTGAAAGCCAGCCAGCGCGACGGTGATGGTATTGTCGTTCCGAAAGGAGACGCGGATATAGGATGTAAATGCACACATGTGGTGGATGGTCCTCACCAAGCGAGCAACTCTGGAAGAGCTATTCTCCGGGCTACTTGAGGGGTTGGGCGCAGATCGATAAGCGGCATGTAAGGTCCCCGGCGTGAGTCATAGAAAGACCGGCCCCGTAAACGGCCAGTATTACGGGAGGATTCGTTCTAGGGACCTGTTTTGAGCGGGGGGAGGGCATTGGTAGGGCGTTTTAATGGTAATTGATAGGAAGAGATTCCCGGTTCTTTCCGGTTGGAGCTGCCTTTGCGGGCGGCTCAGGCATGCACATGCTCCCCGCTTAACACAGTGTCTGTATTGATTCTGATAGCGGCTCCACGCTTTGTGCCAAAGGCAGAGACTAATTACAGACAATAGTACATCTCACCAGCGCCGGATGTCAGCGCGCACCACGGCGATGGCGACCGACCGGCTCAAATCTACGCTGCCCGCCATCCCTGTAGCCAACCCCTTGGCCCGGGCTGAAGCGTACTTTCTTGCCGCGGTCCCGACCCCGCTCGTAACCATACTCTACGCCATCTTGCCACCCATCACGGTAGCCGCTGTCGTACCCTTTGCGGACAGCCCCCGGCCGCCTCACCTGACCATGCGTGTGAGGCGGATTGTATCGCCGATGGGGGTCACAGCGCTCATACCTATCCCGCCCTTGGTCATCATCATCATCCAGCGCCTTGTACATCAGGTAGCCCACCGCTGCGCCAGCGAGAATCTTAGCCAGATCCCCACCGGCCTGTGCCACCTTTGCTGAACCCACCGTTAGCGCCAAGACCGCCACCAGACAGACAGCTACGCTCCTATATGCTGTCGTACCTATCATGGTTCACTCACCGCCTTTCACAAGAATCGACCTGCTAAGGTGGAGCCGCTATCAATTGATAGACGTTTGGAATAGTCCAAAAGCTCATTTTTAGTTATCCATAGTAGTACTGGCGCATCGCACACTTCAGGTTGGACGGGCATACCGTTACAGGTGAAGTCCCCTACTTGGCCGGCGGCGAGGTGCACCTGGTCCAGGGCCTTCGTGCTGGCGACCAGTCCTGGTGAAGACATCACCACGGACGCCTTCCAGGCGAAAGTGGCCAAGGTAGACGAGATGCGCAGGAAGGTTCCGGCAGCAATTCCTTAAGGCAGCAGGACCAGGTCGCCGGCATGCACCAACATATAGTTTGACGCTCCCGTGCCCTCCCAGACGACCCAGGCATCGGCGGCCATCTTGCGCACGCCAATATTGAACCACAGCCGCTTGGTCTTGCCGGGGTTAATTCCCGCCGCGGCCCACGGAATGCGCCACTCGCAGCACCAGTCCTCCGCGCCGATCTGGGCGGCATAGGTAGCTGCGCCCGCCAGCTTCTTAGCCGCCTCGTCGGGCGTGTCCACCCAGGTGTGACCGGCTTCCAACTGGCCATCCGAGTATCCGTATAGATTCAATACTTGCCCACGTTTATCGCCTGATACATCCTGAAGCGCGATCTCGACCCCATCTGCTTTGGCCCACCCACCGTCAGTCTTAAGGGCCTGTGGGTCCCCTACGAGGTTGCGGATGGCGATGTACAGTGCCTCGTTATCGTAGGCCGCGCAGGCGTAGCTCTTCGGGGCATCGGTAGGCCAGCCGGTATACGACTGCTCCAAGACCACCATTTGGGTCTCATCGTTCCATGGCCACTCCCCGACATCGCCATCCACGATGATCCCCGCCGTGCCCTTAGCGGCCTTAAACTCCGGACGTGGCCGGTCGGGTTTAGGACCCCTATGCACTTCGGAGTGCGGCAGCGGCTGGAGTATGTACTCTCCCTGCCACGTGTCGCGCCCGTCGTCCACCGGCCAACTGGCCCGGTTAGGGCTGGGATAGAGGCCGATGCGCTCCTGCGGGATGGGCTTAAAGCCCAGCTTGAAGGCCGGCGATTCCGGCCTTAGTCGGTAGTCATCACGTTCAGGAGCGACGAACAGCGGGTCACCAATGACAGAGTGGGCGTCGTAGCCTTGGGAGCGCCACCAGACAAAGCGGTCTTCCACTGGCTCGTCGGCCCAGGGGCCGAAAAAGGCCTTCCCGGCACCGCGGTATAATAATAATGCGCGAACGTTTTCACCCCTAATGGGAAACAAGAGGTTGTAATCCGACTCCGACACTGCTGCTTTAACCGAACTCCATCCACACAGAAACACGGGCACCGCGGCGGCACTGGCGGACGTTTCAGTGATGCCCTTGACCGTCCATCCATACTGGTACACCAGGTCTGGGTCAGCGTTGGCATAATAAACGATATTTCTGAAGATCTTGTTATTACACAGCTCATCCCCAGGCCTTAGGTGGTTTGATGTGCTGGGTATTCCGGCGGCCATAATATTGTTCTCGACCACGTTATCGGTTCCGCTGTGTATTAGGAGGCCACCCCGTATGTTTCTCACCAAGACATTACCATAGACAGTAGTGTAGCTGACAAAATCATCCAGGCAAATGCCGTGAGCCGGGTTCGGGCCCCAGGTGCCTGGTGCAGGCATCCCATAGCCTACCGAGTCAGAAACCTTGTTGAACCGCAGGATATTGTCCTTAATGCCTGGCGGGCGGCCGTTGGAGTAGATTCCCCACCCCAGATTCGTGGATAGACCAAAATGGTGTATCTCGTTGTACTCCAGGATATTTTCCCGCCCGGTGAAGACCATACCCCAGGCGGGAACATCGTGGACGAGATTATGGGAGGCGACGTTGCCTCGCCCGCCAAGTGATATCGCTTGATTGAAGAAGTTCGTGATGACGCCAGTATCGTAGATGTGGTTGTTGGACAGCAGGTTGTTCTGCCCGCCGATTGATACCGCAACTCCCCCGATGTGGGCGATGTCATTGCCCACCACCCGATTGTCCACACCACCGATAGATATCCCCCTACGGCTAATATTAGTGATGATGCACTTGGCGATAGTGCAATGTTCGGCTTTGTCCAGAATCACCGCGGTATCCCGACACTCCTGAATGGCGAACCCGCCCATGCGCAGGTAGCCCAGCGGATTACTACCGGAGTCACCCACCATCCAGATGATGGTATCCAGCGCGGGTACGACTACTTGGCTCTGAACCAAGTTATCATCGGGTGGCCAGAAATACAGCGTCCCGGCTTCGCTGTCCACATACCACTCCCCGGGGGCATCTAATTCCTCAAAGGCATTTTGAATGTAGAAGTGGGTGTCGTGAATCAGCTCGTACAGCGCGTCATCCGCCAGTGTTAGGACGTGGTTGTCAAGGTCAATCTCCGCAATGGGCATGATGTGGTTATTCCAGTTGTGGTAGGGGTAAACGTTGACCTCAACCTCGTTCGGCTTAGCCCACTTGGTCGGGTCGAGGTGGGCCGGGTCGTACTTCAGCAGCCGCTTATCTTTCTCCCCGCCGTCGAACACATACAGAAATCCGCGCGTCCGTGGCCGCTGGGGGTCAACATTCGGGAACCGCGCCAGGGGTTGCCGCACGCCATTGTAGAAGAGCTGCTTGAAACTCAACTCCCCTAGCCCCAGGGCTTTCAAATCACACTGCCAAATATTGCCCCGATACGGCTTCCATCCCGTCACAGGCCGCCCGCCGCTGAGCACCACTTTCTCGCCCGCATAAGCCATATAGGTGATGGGGAAGCTGGCGGTGCCGGAATCCTCCGTCGCCAGCGTGAGTGTCTCAGGCATATAATACGTCCCGCCCCGCACCAGCACCTTAAGCGGCTGGCGCAAGCCCTCACCGGCCTTAAGCTCCCGTATCGCGTCGCGGGCGCGATTGAGCGTAGCAAACGGCCCATTAGTGCCCGCCGCATTCGGGGCCGGCAACGTCCCCGACCAGCCATCATTACCATTAGTGGCCACATAGAAGTTCGCCGGCGCCCCCTGCGCCTCGCCGTACATTATCGCCCCCACCAGTAATATCACCACTATAACACCAGTTATTCGATAACAGTCGCAGCTCATTGCAATCCTTCCTTTCTGTCCTATTGACGCAATGATCTGAGCCGAGATTTACCATATAGGTTCCCACCAGATGAGCACTCACATAATAAGTGACCGAACCCGGGCTCTCTCGCAGCAGCCCAGAGCCGGATTCATAACTCGATATCTTCATGTGTAACGTAGGCGCCGGCTTTTCTAAATTGCGGGCTGGAAAAGAAGCACAGAAGGATTAGCGGTTCTGTTCCGGTGTTGGTCACGGTATGCGCGCTATTGGGAGGGTAGAGTACTGAGTCTCCCTTCTGTATCTTACAAGTGCTGCCCTCCAGCCAGACCTCGCCTTCTCCGGCTAGTACGTATGTGATTTCTTCGATATCTCTATGGGAGTGAGCCGGTTTGAGGGTGATACCGGGCTTTATCCGCGTCATGTTCTCGGACAAGTACGTAGTCCCTACCGTTTCGCCATCCATAATCATAGATATTTCTGCTCCAGCGGGGTGGGTTATATCTAGTTTCTTGCCCTCGTCAATACCTACTTTGACTATCTTATTCTCGCCCATACAACTCTCCTCTGACTGGAGATTTGCTAAAAACTGCCACCGGCCCAATATACGTATGTTGGATGCTACACCGCCAATTCTTGCAGTTCGTCCCAGACGTAATCGTCCAGGGGAATCCCCTTCTCGGATCGTTCAGTCTGCCTCAGATATTCCGGCTCTCCTGGGGCGAGCACTTTTTCAAAACCGTCCGCCGCTGGCACCTGGTGCAATTCCTCAACCATCCGAGTCACATTATCCAGGAAGCTATCGGCGCCTGGGAATCGCCGGTAATCAATCGCGCCTACGGAGTGGCAGAGCTTTCTGTTCTCTTCGTACTGGCCGTACATTGGAACAATGTGTGGTCCGAAGGCTCCGCCGCACAGCACACCGGTCAGGACGTCCAGGATAACCCCCAGTGCGTAGCCTTTCGGCCCAGCAGCGGGAGTAAGCCACTTAGCTTGGTGGGGATCAACAGTCGGATCCCCGGCCGCATCCACGGCCCAGGCAGCCGATAACTCCTGGTTCAGGCCCCGGGCCTTGATTATGTGCCCCCACGCCACTGTACTGGTCGCCATATCAAGCATTATGGGATTTCCGGTCCGAGACGGTACTGCGAAACAGATGGGATTGGTCCCACAGAACGAATCGCGTCCGCCAAAGGGAACAACACATTTATCACCTTGCGAGAAAACCATGCCGATCATCTGCGCTTCGATCGCCTGCGTTCCAAAAAAGGACAATGCGCCGCAGTGGCTGCTATTATTCACCCCCACGAAACAGATACCGGACTCTCGGGCTATCTGTATGGCGTGGCTCATAGCGTGCCAGACAGCCACCTGGCCCAGACCGTCATCACCATCCACCATTCCAGTAGCCGGTCCGGTTCGCTCAAACTTTGTGTTCGGCGCGGGGTTAATAGACCCCATCTCAAGCCGCTTGACATAGTGAGGCACTCGCAGCACACCGTGCGAGTCAGTGCCGCGCAGATTGGCGTAAACCAGCGAATGGGCGACAATCTCCGCATCAACTGCCGGCACGCCCCGCCTCTGGAGTATTTCGGCTACCAGCAGGCGAAGCTCATCTTGCATAACTGTTTTCATTAGGATGTCATAACCCTCCGTAGATTGGCACCCTCACCGTACACGGGAGGGCTTAACCGTCAATGACTCCCCCGACTGTGGGGGTAAACCAAGCCGAGCTTAGAACGGGCCACATTATTCTTCATCAGCTACATTTGGGAAACCGTAAGCCGCTGCCGCGTTTTTCCAGAGAATTGCGTCCCTTTCCTCGGGGGCCAAGTCAGCCGTCATAACCTCTATCCAATCAATGCACTGCGCATATGTGGCCCACAAAAGTATGGTTGGCATGTCGGTCCCAAATATCATTCGTGAACCGCCGATGCGGTCGTAGCACTTCCGAAAGTACTCCTTGAGCGTCGGATAAGGATATTGCTCATTACCGCCTTTCAGCATTGTGGAAAACCAGAAAACCGCGGTGTCAAACCATACTTGGAAAGCATCGGCCAGGTCCAACAGTTGGTGCCATTCCTTTTCTGTTCCCGTCCCGCCATCATCAAGGCAGGGCGGAAAGCCCAAATGACAGATGACTAGCTTTAGTTTCGGGTATGCCTCCAACACAGCTCTAAGCTCAGATAGTTGATGCCCGGGTGTCCCATAAGAGCCACCCAGATCAAGGGCTAGAGTCATGCTGCGCTCTGCCAGCAATTCCCAGAGTGGCATCAGATACGGATTGTTCAGCTTGAAATCAGGACGCAGGGCCAGCATCCCTATCTGTGTATGGAGATCCAACTTCAATCCACTGAGTCCCTTATTGCTTATCAAGTACTCTAGGGTATGCTTGCTATCTACGGCCAGAGGATCCAAGCTTCCCAGAGCTACAAACTTGTCAGGATAAGTTCTGACACAATCTGATAGGTAATCATTTGTGTATCCGTACATATTCTGAGTCAGTAATACCGCCTTATCCACACCCACCCAGGCCATATATTCCATCAGTAGTTCGCACGGGCTTATGGAATCGGTGAATGATGGCGGGAGCAATCTATAGGGATGGTCCGCTCCCAGATCAACGTTGCCATATCCCAGAGGTCTGCCCACTCCATACTGAGTGACCCCACAGATGCGATCGTAAGCATGAGTATGGGCATCGATTATCATTCTGAACTCACCTCACGTGTCTACTGAGCACAGTACCCGCCATCTACCAGCAGATAGGTGCCCGTGACGAAAGAAGAATCATCCGAAACCAGAAATAGGGCGGCTTGCGCACATTCCTCGGGTGTACCCATCCGCCCCACAGGTTGAGCGGTCTCGCACCTGCGCCGCACCTCCTGCGGGTCGGGGTAAGCGTCAATCCACCGATCGGTCATCGGGGTATCTATAATGCCGGGCAGTAGGGAATTTACCCGAATATTATCCTGCGCGTAATCAACGGCCATCGCCTGCATCAATTGCAATGCCCCGCCTTTAGAAGCCGCATAGATGGGACTGCAATCCGAAGCAACAAGGGCGGCTTTGGAAGCGTTGGTCAAGATCACGCCACCGCCCTGTTTCAGCATCTGTAAGACCGCATATTTGGAGACAAAGACAACGCTCTTGAGATTGACCCCGATTACTCTATCAAATTCCTCACCAGTGGTTTCGTGCAGCCGCGTGGTGGTGGTCATTCCCGCATTATTGAACAGGATGTCCAGCCTGCCGAAAGCCTGAACCGTCTCTTCCACTATCCGCTGGGCATCTGGCTGCTGGGCAACGTCCGCCTGGAGGAAGATTGCCTTGCCCCCCGATTCGGAAATCTGGCGGACTACGGCCTTTCCACCGGTCACATTCTTATCAGCAACGACAGCTACTTTGGCTCCCTCTTCGGCAAAGAGCAATGCTGAGGCTGAACCGATGCCGCTAGACCCGCCGGTAATCAGAGCTACTTTATCCTCCAATTTGCCCATTTCACTTTCCTCCTGTGTCGCTGCCTGGTCAAATGCCCGCGGGCACTTTGCTACCCCAAGACCTTGCGCACGGCGGCAGCGATATCATCTGGGGCGGGATAGACCAGGTCCTCCAGCTTAGTATAATAGGGGGCCGGCGTATCTAAGCCCGCGACCCGCTCAATCGGCGCATCGAGATAATCAAAAGCTTTCTCCACCACTTGTATAGCGATCTCGGCGCCCACACCACACGTGCGCCAGGCCTGGTGGACAGTTACCAGCCGCCCGGTCCGCTTCACACTGTCCACTATTGTCGTGATATCCAGCGGATTGAGGGTGCGTGGGTCAACGACCTCCACGTCAATGCCCTCATCCGCAAGCTGCCGGGCGGCAATCAGGGCCCGTGACACCATATACCCAAGCGCCACGACTGTTACATCCTTGCCCTGCCTCTTAATGTCAGCCTGGCCGAAGGGAATCGTGTACTCCTCTTCAGGGATTTCGCCCTGAGTAAAGTACGCCCTGATATCCTCAATGAATACCACCGGATTATCATCGCGGATCGCCGTCTTGAGCAACCCTTTGGCATCGTAAGGCGTTGACGGCATAGCCACCAGAAAACCGGGGACATGCATAAACCATGCCTCCAGTGATTGCGAATGAGTGGCGGAGTTGCCGCCCTTACAACCATTGGGCAGCCGGGTCACCAACGGCAACCGGACTTGGCCGCCCGACATATAGCGGAACTTGGCCGCAT
>JAUWJN010000141.1 GCA_030607655.1 bacterium | reverse complement strand
GCATATGTCCGGCCAGGAGGGATAGGCCTAAGCAGACGGCGGCCAGTACCATACCCGGGCGACTTCTCCGCCTTATGATAAGCTCTATACCCAGCAGGGCCCCAGGTAGCCAAGTGGCGGTATTGACCAAACTGGGTAATTCGGCCCAGGTTACCATAAAACCACCATAAGAGAAGGCTACGGCAGCAAACACAGAGGGGACAACCCCTAGCCCCAGAAGCCGGCAAAAATAAAAGGTGAACAGGCCAGCGAGGAAAAAATGCAGGGCCAGGCTGATTCCGAAGAATTTGTCAGGATGCAGGAATAGCAGCAGCCAGTTGGGGGGATAGAAGAGACCAAACTGGCCGTTAGCCGCCACGGGATAGCCGCAGTACTGATACGGCGACCACAGGGCCAACTGGTTGCTACGCAGGGCGCGGTGGAGCAGCAGCCGCCAGGGATAAAACTGGGCCACACTGTCCCAAAGCAGTGAATCCCACTGGCGGGTAGCTGTCATCGGTGGCTGCTGGCTCCGCCAGGGCTGCATCCAGGTCTGGTACTGCCCGGCGACCGGGACTTTATCAGCCCCGATGCACGGGAACCAGAAGCCCACACTGAGGGCAGCGAGGACCAGTACTGGAATTAGGTGACGAGGCAACTTATGACTTATTGCCGACAGCGCTACCACCACCAAGTCCTGAGGAACCAAGCACGGTCTCACGGTGATACTGTGCCCGACAGACTCAGGCTACTTCTTATCTGACCTGGCTAGCCCTGGTCAGATACAGTCTGGGTGCCAGGGCTGTTATCGGGGCCAGCCGGAGTTGGTCGGTTACCGGTGTAGCTGGCTGCTATCACCAAGACACCGATACAGATGATAGCCAAGCCAAAGATCCGGCCGACAGGTACGGTCTCACCGAGCAGCCACCAGGCCAGGATGACGACCATAACATAGCTGAGGGCAATCATCGGATATGCGTAGCTCAGGTCTAGCCGCGACAGAGCCACTATGTATATTAGGGAACTGACGCCATAGCAGACAAAGCCGCCGAAGACTAGTCCGTTCTTTACAATTGAGGCTAAGACTACTCCCACCGGCGGATTGACGCCCAGCGTTGTTAGCCCCGCTTTGAGACATACCTGGCCGGCGGCGCCTAGCGATATAGCCACTATCAGAAGTGCCAAAGCAATCCACATACGCATCCATCCTTGGGGTGGGGCTTGGCTGCTGGTAAGTTTAGTGGTTGCCATCGGTATAAACACCCAGGGCCGCAGTTTGCCGGGGAAGCAAACTGCGGCTCCTAGTGAGTTTAAGTGTCAAGCCCGTGCAGTTAAGGTAGCCCTGGCCCGCCGTTAGAGCTTTCCTAGGCAATTAAGCTGGCCACCAGGTCTACGGCCGAGGCGGCGTCGGGGGCATAGCCATCGGCCCCGATCTCATCGGCGTAGGATTGAGTGACGGGCGCGCCGCCAATTATGACCTTTACCTGCTCGCGGACGCCCGCGCCGGCCAACGCTTCAATAGTATCCTTCATCGCTGGCATGGTAGTAGTCAACAGCGCGGAGATAGCCACGACATCAGGACTATGTTCATTAATGGCTTCCACAAATGTCTCGGGGGCAACATCTACCTCCAGGTCAATTACTTCGTAGCCGCCGCCCTCCAGCATCATCGCGACTAGGTTCTTCCCGATGTCGTGCAGGTCGCCTTTGGCAGTGCCAATCACCACAATCCCTCTGGGTTCAATGCCACTTTCAGCCAGCAAGGGCTTAATGATATCCATTCCCGCGTGCATGGCCCGGGCCGCGATGAGCACCTCGGGGACATAGAACTCGTTGTTCTTGAACTTCTTACCTACTACATCCATCCCCGAGATAAGGCCTTCATTAACAATCGCCTCTGGCCCCGTGCCCTCATCCACGGCCTCCTGAGTAAGCCGCTGGACCTCATCACGATTACCATTGATAACTGCTTCTGCTAGGGCTGGTAGATCAGGCATTGTACAACCTCCTATTAGGTTTCTCTAAAGTGATTCCCAAGCTGTCAATCACTTGGGAATGTTGCAAAGTTCTGTGTTAGGTCACAGTAACCTTCTTATTCTACACGAAAAGCATTCTTTCTGCAAATATTTCCTGAAATTCCCGCTGGCGAAACAGCTCAATATGCTGAGCTATTTCGGCTACCTGACAGGTGTAAGTGCGCTCGGCCGCCGAGATTAGGGCTAATATGGCTCCCGCTCCGGCCGCATTGCCTACCCCTCTTACCTTCTCCGGCGGCATCTGCGGCAGCAGACCTATCCGTAAGGCACTGTCGGGCTTGATGTAATTGCCAAAAGCTCCCGCTATCAGAACCTCGTCCAGGTCTTCCGGAGCCAGGCCAACATAGTCCAGGAGCATATCAATTGTTGCCCGGATGGCTCCCTTGGCGAGCTGCAGTTCCCGGACATCGCGCTGGGTCAACGCCACCGGACTGCCGCTGGTCTGCTGGTGATTGGCTAGGATTATTCGCCGCTCGTTACCTTCTCCCTCCAGTCTATTGACCACTGCCTCCGACAATCCGGAGGAACCTTGTCCGTCCATAAAGCGCCCGGAGGTGTCTACCACTCCCAGTTCCAGAAGTACCGCCACCCCATCCAACAGTCCTGACCCGCAGATTCCCACCGCCGGCTGATTGTCAATCGTGGTTATGTCAATGTCACCGTTACTAATAACCACGTGGTCAATGGCCCCGGGAGCTGCTCTCATTCCCTGCTGAATCTGGGCCCCCTCAAAGGCGGGACCGGCGGCGCAGGAAGCCACCAGCAGAGCCTCGCCCGACCACAGGGCTATCTCACCATTAGTCCCGATATCTACCGCCAGTACCGGCTGCTGGCGGCGGGTCATTTCACTGGCAGCAATAACGCCCACCGTGTCCGCGCCGACGAAGCCCGCAATGCAGGGCAGACAGAAGATATTCCCCTGGGGATGAATGGCCAGACCGGCCTCAGTAGCACTAAGGTTCATCGGCTCACTGGTTACTGGTATATAAGGCGCTTGGGCCAGGTGTTGCGGGTCCAGGCCGAGGAATAAGTGGTGCATACACGTATTGCCCACCACCGTCACCTCGTAAATCTGTTGCCGGTCAGCACCAATTCTGTCCGTAGCCTCGGCGATGAGTTCATTTATCAGCGCCACTACCTCGTTGCGTAGTTGCTCCCGCCCCTCAGTATGGGTGTTGGCATACTCAATCCGCGAGATAACATCAGCTCCATATTGGGCTTGGGAATTGGCGCTGGCTACCGATGCTAGTTGCTGACCCGTCTGCAGGTCTACTAGGTAAACAGCTACCGTCGAAGTGCCGATGTCCACCGCCGCTCCCAGATACGGCGGCGCCGCGTCGCTGGGATGAACGCTGACCAGCTTGCCGCCTCGCGTGGTTATGGCTACCTGGTAATCTGCGGCTCGAATAGTCGCCGGCAGCTCGCGCAGAACCAGCGGATCAGCGGTTAGCTGGGGACACCTGTCCGCAACTGCGTCAGCAATGCGGCGGAAATCGCTGCGCTGGTCGTCCAGCGTAGGTTCCGCAAGCCGTAGCCACTCGCGGCGAACATGGGGCTCCACAGCCACAGACCGTACCATCTCGGCTTTCAGTGATTTGTCGGCTATCAATTCCCCAGTGGCGGGTACGTATATCACTGCGTCATCCATAACCCGCGCCTGGCAGGCCAGCCGCATCCCCTGACTGAGTTGCTCGGGACTGAGGTGTTCTCGTTCAGCCTCCGTAGGTTCCCCGGCTTTGCCTGACTGGATAATAACCTGGCACTGCCCGCACAGCCCCTTGCCGCCACAAGGGGTAGCCAGACTCAGGCCGGTGGCCTGAGCGGCTTCCGATATAAGAGTGCCGCGGGGCACTTGAACTGTCCGGCCCCCCGGCTCAAAGGTCACATCTATGACTTCAGGCATAGCCGTTTAATCCCAATTGGCTCTGCGATTGCTAGTAATAACTGAGCTGCTTTTTGGCCTCGGCCGCCTCGGCGGCAACGGGGTCTATTCTGATTACTTGCTCGAACAAAGGTCTAGCTTCTTCATATTGCCCTAGCATCGTATGCAGCATAGCAAAATCGTATATGAAACGCTGATGGTCGGGTGCTAGTTGGATGGCTTGCTGAAAGTGTTCACCCGCCAGCTCAAATTCGCCTTGATTCATCACCGTATGAGCCAGCCCCCACCACGCCTCGGCATTATCGGTCTCCTCAGCTACAATCTGCTCATACAGGGCTTGGGCTTGCTCATACTCCCCGTTGATGCGCTGCTCATTCGCCCGTTGGAGTAGCTCACTCATAGTCGGCTCCCGTACAGCCTTTTTCCCCTACAATATATGCGGATTAGTGCTAGAGCATAAACACTACTCGCAGGCTATTATAACCGGTCGCCTATCTGTAAATGTGCCCCTCTAAGGTAGGCTGGTGCCGACATTATTCGCCGGCCGGCCGGCTGGACCTCTTGAACGAGCACTGCGTCCTGACCGGCCCTTACTACTAGGCCCTGTTGGGGCACTATTTCTACGATACTCCCACAATCTCCTTCTCGATGCTTCTGTGCTGCTACCACCCGGGCCTGGGTAATCTTAAGCTTCTGGTTGTCTGCCTGGCAGACAGCTCCCGGCCATGGCCAGCAGGCTCGCACTTGATTGACAATCTGCTGGGCCGGCTGGCGCCAGTCAATTATTCCGTCTTCTTTGGACAGCAGCGGTGCTTGAGTCGCCTCGTTATCGTCTTGGACTATTCGCGGTGCGCCATCAGTCTCAATTAAGTCCAGGGCCTCAGCCAGCAGCTCAGTGCCCACCTCAGTAAGCCGCGCGGTTAACGTGGCGGCATTATCATCCTGGTCAATGGCCAGGCTCTGCTGGCAAATGATGTCACCGGCATCCAATTGTTCACTAATATATTGCACGGTAACCCCAGTTTCTGTCAAGCCCCGCAGCAGAGCATGCTGCACAGGAGCCGCTCCGCGCAGCTTCGGCAGCAGCGAATAGTGTACATTTATGGCCGCCTTAGCAGGCATTTCTATGACCTGTTGAGGAAGTATCTGACCATAAGCCACAACCACAAACACGTCGGCGCTGAGTTCCGCTAACTGGGCCAGGAACTGGGTATCCTTAACGGACTCGGGCTGCAGGATAGCCACGCCCGACTCTTGCCCCGCCTGCTTTACGGGGGAGGGTTTAACCTTTCTCCCCCGACCACGCTGTCGGTCAGGCTGCGTTACCACCGCCACGAGTTGGTGGGCCGCGGCGATGACATCAAGATACGGAACCGCGCTCGCCGGTGTGCCCCAGAAAACTATCCGCACAATTATCTTCCTTTTACTGGCGTTTTTGTCGCAACCGTTCGAAGACCTGCCCTACCTGCTCCAACGCCGTCGGCTTCAATCTATACCCGTCTTCTTCATCTTCATCGGGAATCAGCCAGTTCAGGCTATCAGGCTGGGCCCGGTCAATAAACAACACGCCATTAAGGTGGTCAATTTCGTGCTGCAATACTCGCGCCAAGAGCACTTCCAGTTCAAGAGATAATTCTTTTTCGTCCGGCCCGATGCCCTCCACGAGTACCCGTAGGTACCGTCCCACAACCCCGCACAGGGTGGGCAGACTTAAGCAACTCTCGGAATCAGTTTGCTCCCCCTCCTGCTCGACTACCCGCGGATTAATAAGACAATGCACCGGGGTATCCTCGTCCGCATCCTCGCGGGCTATTACCACTCGTACTAACCGCCCTACCTGAGGCGCGGCTAACCCCACCCCCGGCGGCGAATCGGCCGTCCGCATAGTCTCGGTCATCTGGGCAATAAGCTGCTGCAATTCACCGTCTATCTGCGTGACCGGTTTAGCCTTCTTGCGCAGAATGGCATCGCCATATATGCGAATTGGTAGGGTAGACATAACTATCTCCTATCCCCTTGATAATCTAACCGTCAGCCTAATCTCACGCGGTGTGCGCGACCTGGGCATCAGCCTCGGCGACGATACGTTTGACCTCGGCCTGCTGTGTCTGGGTCAAGGCACACTTGTTAGGCGCTTCGCCTAGTAACTTCTGGGCTTTACCGCGAGCGTTGTCTAAGAAAGTACGCGGGTCTTCAACCCAGGCCATCGGCACACGACGGTCGCTAAGCTCCGGGCTCCATAGTTCCTCCCGATAATAGCGGAAAGTGTGATCGGTGTCCAGAAAACGAGCGCCAGTGGGCGCAGTGTCAATAATAGTCTGTTCACCAATACGGTCTTCGTCAACTTTAATGCCCTTAAGCAAATGCTCGTAGTAGCTCATCAGTTCCATGTCCATCATCAATTGAACTGGGCTACCAATGTCGGCGTGAGCGGTGATGCCCAGAGATCCAAACGCGCGAATCCCGGCGCAGATGGCCCAGGTAGCCCCCAGAGCCTTCTCCATCATGCTTTGCGCACCCGGGAGCTTGGCGGCAGTAGTCGGCCCACCTCTTCCTGTGTATTCACCGCCGAACAGATACGCGCCCATTTGGGCTGCGCCCAGTCCTAACAAATCACAATCCGGGCCAATCTGAGTATGAATGCCCGTGCGCATATCGAAGGTCAACGGCCCGGCACAGTACCCGATTAGGCGGTTGTCCAGCGCCAAAGTTATAGCGTTACAGCCTAGTACCTCCGCGGTAATGTGAGTCAGGGCGCCGGCCATAGTGGCCGGCACCGCTATACCCGCCACCGGCATAGTTGCAATCTCAAAGGGCTGCCCCAGCAATTCCCGCGCCTTCATCCCAATTTCAATATTCTCCCGCGTAAGCATAAACGGCGAGTTGTACCAGCATTTGACCGCGAAGATGGGG
>JAUWJN010000197.1 GCA_030607655.1 bacterium | reverse complement strand
TTCCCCACCCGCACCCGCTTCCCAGCGGGGGTCCCCCGGACCGCCAAACCGGGGCCCTTGCCCCGGCAAAAAATTCCCCCCCCGGCCCGCCGGCCGCGCTAACGGTACGGCACAACCTGGGCGTGGAAATTACGGCGGTAATGGCGTCGGCTAGTCCGGCGGGTGCTATAGATTTGGGCGAGGCCGAGGCGTACCAGGAGAATATTTCATGGGCTAAGCGCTTGCTGCAGTTAGTCGCAGACTTGGAGTGCGGCATTTGGGGTGCGCATGTGGGAGTGATGCCGTGGGATACGGACAGTCCGCGGTGGAATAATGTGGTGGCCGCGATGCAGGAAATCGCCGAATATGGCGAACAAGTCGGGGCCTGTCTGGCCATCGAAACCGGCCCCGAGCCGCCGCGGGTACTCAAGCGACTTATAGACACGGTGGGTAGCGAGGCGATCCGCGTAAACTATGACCCCGCCAACCTCATTATCTGGCCATCCTTATTAGCGGAGAAGCGTGGGGAGGAATATGATCAACAGCGGGCACTGGATGACTTCCAGCCAGTGGAGGGAGCGAAACTGCTGGGCCCCTATGTGGTCCATACTCACGCCAAGGATGCGCTGGTTTATCCGGGGGGCAAGTATCAGGAAGTGCCCTTGGGAGAGGGCTGGGTTGACTGGCCGCGCTATATCAGGTATCTTGAGGAAGCGGGCTACGACGGCTATTTTGCCATCGAGCGCGAGGTGGGCGAAGATCCGGTCGGCGATATCCAACGGGCCGTAGACTTCCTGCGCAGCCTGTAGCGATTAGTTGGAGAGAAACGTTGCGGTATGAATAACTGTTTGCGTCCGTTAGCCATTCTGGGACCAGTGGTTGTTGTCTTCCTGCTGATAGTAGGATGTGGGGGGCATGGGGGGCTGCCGGCAATAGTCTCGCTAAGTATTAGTCCCGATGACTTCACGGCGCGGGTAGGCGACGTCATTCAGTTTTATGCCTTTGGTGAGCAACAGGATGGCGGCAGTCGGAACGTGACTAGCGAGGTCATCTGGCACAGCTCTGACCCGTCAGCCGCGACGGTGAACTCAAGTGGGCAGTTCACTGCGGTGGGGCTTGGGCAAACGGAAATCAGTGCCACCTATGGGACCCTACCGCCAGCAACCACCCAGGTTACGGTGACCAGCCCAGGGCCCCAGCCAACTGCTGCATATTATCCCTTGGGGCTGGACTACTGGTGGCAATATACAGGTACTCCAGTTACGCCTTTCGGTGTCAGGCCCCAGGACAATGAAGTCAGTATGACTATCAGCGTGCCGCGTCAGGTGGTCATCGAGGGAGAGGTGTGGTATGAGCTCCAGGTAAAGGGCACTGATCCGCAGGAGCCACCCGGCTATATGTATCTGCGCCATGACGAGGAGGGTCTGGCTGAATATATTGGCACTGATCTGCCGGTCTATCGGTTGAAGTCGCCAGTAGAGACCGGCCTCCGTTGGATAGATCTGAATGACCCTCCGCACTATTTCATTATCGAAGCGACTGATGAAACAGTGACGGTGCTGGCGGGCACTTACACAGATTGCGTGAAGGTCCGCGAGCATCAGATTACGCAGGCTCACATTGAGTATGACATCTTCACCTGGTTTGCCGCTGACGTCGGACCAGTGCTCAGCCGTTTTCCGGAAATTGACCCTGACACTGGTGATACTACTTGGATTGAGCAGCGTCTGCTGCAAGTTCAATTAGGACCACCCTAGACGGTGTTTAGCTTCTTGGGGATTAGGGTAGTCTTGTTATTGCGATTCTTGTTCTTGATGCAAGCTACGTGCGCGGTGGAAAAACAATTGAGTAATTGCGTCTGACGAGGCAGTCAGGGGGGCCAGTGTGGTGCGTACACAAGAACCTGAACGCATCTTTGAAGTGGGTCTGATCAAACAAGTTGACAGGGTGCGAGCCCTGCTAACGTTCTTCCTGTTGGTGCTCGTATTCGCCGGCCCTGAACAACTGGTTAGCAATCGGGCGACTGCTTATAGTGCGGTCGCACTGGCCGCGCTGATAAGCATCTGGGCTCTATTCTTCCTCAACTTAGAGGTGCTATGGGCGCGGGCGCATCTGCCACTGGTGGCAGGTGTGTTGTTGCTTGCGGATGTAGCTTGGCTGTCTCTGTTTATCCACGGCACCGGCGGGTTTCACAGTCCCTTTGGAAGTCTGCTGCTCCTCGTTATCTTATTCGCGGCTATGTTTTTGGGAGATCTGTCTGCCGCTTTACCGTTGGCTACCGGAATAGTGGGCATGGTGCATGTCGGCTTCGCGCTCGCGGTGGCCGATGAACCAGGCATTACTTGGCAGGTATCGGGGCGGCTGGTTGGTGTTATCGCAGTGGCGTGGCTAGCCTACGGACTATCCAGGGTACTGGAACGGGAGCGACGGGCCAATGAGAGTGTGGTTCGCAACCTCACGGAGGGAATTCTGCTTATTGATAGTGAGCAGAGGATAGTGTTGGCTAATCCTCAGATTGAAAAGGTCTGCAATCTACCCAATGATATGATTGTAGGCCGACGGATACGGGATATTCCCCGTGAGCCAGCCTATGAGCGTCTGTTAGACATGGTGGCGGACGTAGGGGGGCCTGGCCCCGCTCACGTCCCAGTGAGTCGGGATATGACCATACCACTGCCCGAGCCGGTAGACTTACGCATCACTACCATTCCGTGCGGCGGCTCCGTCCATAAGCCGCTGGGGTGGGTGACGGTTTGTCAGGATATCACTGATATCAAGGCAATTGCCCGCATGAAAGAAGAGGGCATTGCCATCCTTTCGCACGAGATTCGCTCTCCGCTGAGCACGCTGCGCGTAGTTTCCCACGTACTGTCCAGTCTAACAGACAACCTGGATAGCCAGCAACGCGCGCAGGCTATTTGGGCCATTCAGAATGAAACCGAGCGCCTGGTCGAGCTGGTCGGTAAACTGTTGGACGTATCAGCTCTGGAGCGGGGCGTTGCACTGGCCCTGGAATCTGTTCACCTAGAGCAGTTGATTAGAAAGGTCAAGCAGATCTTCGAGGTGAAAGCCGAGCCGCGGGGAATTGCGATACTCAGTGAATGTGAGCCGGGGCTGCCCGAGGTTAAGGCAGATGTCGCTCGTATGGAGCAAGTGCTAGTGAATCTGTGCGAAAATGCCCTGAAATACACCCCGGAAGGCGGCACAATTAAACTTACCGCCGTCCGCAGTAATGGTCAAATACAAATTGCAGTGAGTGATACCGGATGTGGAATCCCACCAGAGCACAGAGATGCCATTTTTGAAAAATTTGCTCAGGCAGATGACACAACGGGAATACCCCTTGTAGAACGAGGTATGGGGCTGGGGTTGTATATCGCCCGGACTATCGCCCAACTTCACGGCGGCGATATTACCGTAGACAGCACCGTCGGAGAAGGCTCCACTTTTCATGTACTTCTGCCGATAGGATCAGCTTCTGGGCTGTGAGTAGCGACTAGAAGCCTATACTACCGAAGCTGTGCATAATAGAGAGGGCCCCCGGACCTAATATGACGACAAACATTGCGGGGAATATGAAGAAAATCAGGGGGAAGAGCATCTTTATGGGGATCTTGCCAGCCAATTCGCGCACGCGCAGACTCCGTTTAATCCGCAGGGTTTCACTGTGCGTGCGGAGAACTTTGGAGATGCTGGATCCCAGTTCTTCGGCCTGACATAACGCGGCCACAAAGGAACGTAAATCTCTAACTTGTGTACGGTCCGCCAGACTGTGCCAGGCATCCTGGCGGCGCTTGCCCAAGCGTATCTCGGTGAGTGCTAGGTTGAATTCCTCCATCAATGGGCCCTCCTCGCGGGCCAACAGTTCGTTTAGTGCCCCATCTAGGCCTAGTCCGGCCTCCACGCTAACTACCAGCAGGTCAATTACGTTGGGTAGGGCTCTGGTGATGACTGCTTTGCGGGCTGCCGCCCGACGGTCCACCAGGAAGCCGGGGATAATGGCACCCATCGCGACTGCCCCACCAACTGTGAGAAGTTTGATCACTGGACTGGCGCCTAGATACTTACTGGCAATCAAGCCGACTACCAGTCCGGCTGTCCCCGTCATTGTTTGCAAGGCGAAGAAAATTGCCGGCTGCAGCCGCCATGGGTAGCCCGCCTGAGCTAGACGCATGTTGGTGTGCTCAATCATACTAGAAGGCGCGAACTGGCCAATCCAGTTCAAGAGTTTGCGAACAAGAGGCGCGATTATCCGCTCCCCCAGTGGTTTGGTCATATCGGGCAGTTCAACCAGCTCCGGTATCTCGCCAATACGCTCCATCCGCTGCAGGATAGTATTGCGGGTCGAGGCTATGGCCAGAATGACACCAGAGAAGAATAGCACAGCGAAAACCAATACAGATATCATAACAGGCATATCCGAGCACCTCACACGTTCACGGTAAGCATAGCTTTGATTACTATCAATCCCAACAGCATTAGAGTCCCCCCGGCCAGTAACATAGCCAGCCCCAGTGGCTCAGCAACTAAGGGCCGCAGATAATCCGGATTTAGTAGATGAATCATTAAGGCCAGTCCAATCGGTAGCGCGGTCAACACCCCCGCGGAGAGCCGGCCCTCAGAGGTTAGGGCGGCAATTTCGGCGGTCAACTGAAATCGCTCGCGAATCATGGCCGCGGTAGTCTCGAGGATCTCGGCCAGATTGCCACCTACCCGAGATTGAATCTGTACCGCTGTCACCATGAGCTTGACGTCAGAACTTTGAGTGCGCTGGGCCATATTGCCAAAGGCCCGGTCCATAGCAATACCGACATTGACCTCGTCAAGAAGCCATCCGAATTCCTGGGAGATAGGTGGGGGCATCTCATCACTGACCACTTTTATGGCCCGCATAATAGAGAAGCCGGAACGCAGGGAAGAAGCTATCAATTGGAGCGCCTCCGGAAGTTGAGTGATGATGTGCTTGCTACGTTGCCCCTTGCACATCATTACATAGATCCAGGGCATTATCATGCCGAAGACTGATAGCATCAGGCGACTACTCAATCGGGTGGTTAAGAGAGAGCTAACTAGAAACGCACCGCCGCCGACGGTTAAACACAAGGTCGTTATCTCGGAGGGTTTCAAGAGCAATCCTGCTCTCAATAGTTCCCACTGTATTCGGTCGTGTAGATTTAGGGCGCGAAGTAATATGGTGACTTGGGGCGCGAGGTCGGAACGTCGCCCCAAGTTCGGACCCCGCACGGTGG
>JAUWJN010000102.1 GCA_030607655.1 bacterium | reverse complement strand
CCGCAGGTAAATCCGTGGAAGCCGACGATTGAGGGGATGCCCGAGCAGATTCGTCTCTTTGCCGAGGCCATCCGCAGCGGCGGGCCCTCACCGGTTCCCGGGGAGCAGGCGCTGATTACCCAGCGCATCTTGGATGGGGTGTACAAATCCGGCCAGAAGGGCAAGGAAATAAAGGTGTAGATAACTAGGCTCTCACGAGCGCCGAAAGCCAGCGATAAAGCCCACTAGGCTGCCTATGGCAAAGGGCACATTGTAGGTTAACAACGTGGCCAAGTCCCGGAAGGCCCCCGTGGCGACCTTGCCCAGCGGGCGGGCCTGGCGGATGAATTCCAGCCAGTCCCATTCCACCAACCCATAGTAGGCTAGCACCTGGAGCAGTATAAATAATGCAGCCACCAGGCAGCCTAGGGTTCTAGCCGCGCTCTTTATGGCTAGCGCGGTCAACCAGCCTACCAGGATGCCAATGAATAAGCTGACAACCGCCGGGACTAGGTGCTCAAGCATCGCCGTCTCCCGTCAGTTCATTATGACGGAAAGTAGAAAGGAGTAAGCCAATGTCGGGTATTTGGGGAGTCGGATGGTTATCAATGCCTGTGTTCAGCATACTGTTAGCTTGGTGCCTCCTGTGGAAGGCCATAGCCTTATGGAAGGCCGCCCGTCGCCGCCAGCGAGTTTGGTACGTAGTGCTGCTCATCATCAACACAGTTGGGATCTTGCCTATCATCTATATATTCTTCATCGCTCCGCGTACACCTGAATGCTGAACCAGTCACATCCGCTGCTGCTGCTCTAAGTAAGCGCGGTATATTACTTCCAGGAACAGTTCGGGATGGGTGCGCTCGCCGTCGCTCAGGCCCGGAAATTTTTCATACAGAGGCTCAGCGATATCCCCGGCCAGGCGCGTGCGCAGCGGTGCCGACAATTCACCCCGCCGTTGGATAAACCGCCGCACTGCTTCAATCTCCTCCCTGGTAAGTGCAGCCATATAGGCCCGCGCCCGGCGCACTAACTCCTCCTCTATGTCTAAGTCAGTCGCGGCCGCACTCGCCGGCCTGGCGGGCAGCTCCCAGAGCCGCTCTTTAACCACTATGGTCCCGGCGGCCAGGTCGCCAATGCGCTGGCAGCGGGAAGTGAAGAAGACAAATAAGATTCCCATGGTGTACAGGGCAGGCAGGAAATCAATCAGCCGCAGGATATTGCGAAGCGCCAACTCGGTAAAGCCAACCCGCTGGCCGCCGACCTTAATCACCCGTAGTCCTCCCAGGCGCTTGCCCGGCGTTTGCCCCCACCATATCAGTTCAAACAACGTAAAATAGGCGATCGCGAACAGTACCGGCGAAGAGAGAACAATCAGGGGGATTAAAGGTATGCTGGCTATCTCGCTATCCCTGAAGCCTTCGGCAACGCCAGTCAAACTCGCCAGGTAGGCCACCAGCGCCCATAGCAGCCCCAGCACCGTAATCTGGATAAGCGTGTCCATAAACAAGGCCAGGAAGCGCGACCCCAGCCCCGCCAGTTCGTAGCTGAACTGAATATGCTCCGGTGTCTCGATAGTTACGTGATCTTGCTGCATAGAACTTGAATGACTCACTACTGAGGTGATATAATATAATAGTACCCAGTATCGCCCCCTTTGAACCAACTATGCCATGAGCGAACCCACCAACCGCTGGCAGAGGCTAACCCAGTTAATCAACCAGGCTCACCGCCGGGGCCTGACCAGCTTACAGGCCGACGAGTTGGATGAGCTGGGTGCCCTCTACCGGCAGGCTACCACCGCCCTGGCCCGCGCCCGCACCCAGAACCAAGACCCGGAAGTTATCAATTATCTTAACCAGCTCGTCGGTCGCGCCCATGCCCACATCTATGGGGCCCGGCGGCCCCGACTGCGGCTGGGTTATCTGTTCGCGGTTGAAATACCGCGCACCTTCCGCCAAAACTTGCGTTACATCGCAGTAGCCTTCGCCGTTACTTTAGCTGCCGCGACCTTCGCCTACGTGATGGTCAGCCTTGACTACCGCTGGGCTTCAGTGCTGATGTATGAGCCCTTCGCGGAGGCAGTGGCGGAATTCGCCCAATCCGATAAATCGGCAGGCCAGTATTTCGCTGAGGTGGCCGAGGCATTAGGGGGAGCAAATTTTTCGGCCTTTCTTATGGGACACAACATTCAGGTAGCCCTGCAAGTGTTTGCCCTCGGGGTGACTCTGGGGCTGGGCACGCTATATGTATTAGCGATCAACGGCCTTATGCTGGGTAACTTCCTGGCCATCGGCGCCCATCACGGGCGATTGATAGATCTGATAGCCGTGGTAATACCGCACGGAGTGCTGGAGCTCTCAGCAGTATTTATCGCCGGCGGGGCGGGCTTAATGATCGGCCATGCCCTGGTAGCGCCGGGGGATATGTTGCGCCGTGATGCGCTCAATCAGGCCGCAGTCAAGGCGGTCAAGCTGGCAGTGGGCACGATTCCGATGTTCGTCCTCGCCGCCCTCATTGAGGCACTACTCAGCCCTCAATATCGGGGCCTTTTTGAACACAATGAGCCGCGTATTCTCGTCGGACTACTTAGCTTGGTAGTGCTGGCCTTATACCTGTTCTTCGGCGACCGGATTTTGGCAGGGCACAGGGAACAGGGGCCTGGGAACCGTAACGACAACGGCCCCAGCACTCAGTGCTGAATTATTGAGATTCCTAGTCGCGGCAGGAATGCCGCTCCTACGACACAAAAAGGCCAGTCGGGGCACCCGTCGCCAGTTCCCCGTCCCCTGTTCTGTATCCCTTGCTTCCCGGCTAGTACGGGAGAATCGGCTCCAGCTTGGCCGCCAGCGTAATAGCGAAGGCTATTTGCAGCGCTACCAGCCCAGCTCCCGTCCAAAACAGCTTGCCGCCCCGTAGTTCGGCGAGCTTGTCAGCCGCGGGCAGTGCCGCCAGGAGCATCAAGAAGACCCAAATCCGCCCCACCTCACCCCGGGTTGATCCCGAGATCACCAGCAGTGCCAGGGTAATCAACAATCCCCAGACAAAGCCTCTCGCCAACAGAGGCCAGCGACGTCCCGCCAGGCCCTGATAGATGGCCACCCCCGCCACTACCACTAGGGCGGGCCCCATAAACAGCAAGAAGTCATAAAGATTCATCGGCAGCCATATCCAGTAACTGCGTCCCCAACTGGCCAGAATCTGCCGGTGGGCAGCCAGGGAGGCAGGCAGGGCCAACAATACGTTATACCCTGACCATAGATAGACGGCCAGGTAGGCAAAGGTAAAGGCGGCTATACAGACTACCAGTCCGCGCCCGTGCGGCCAAAATTGATTGTGCTGGGAGGCCTGGCGCCACATAGGAATGGCTACTACTAGCGCCAGTAGCCCCAGGGCCAGAAATCCGAAGCTCCACATAAGCATAATCGCCGTGGCAGCGCTCGCCAGTACATAGGCCCACCACCGAGCACCCTTCAGCGCCAGCAGCCATAGATAGACAAAACTGGCAGCCAGCACCGCGCCAAAGCCATCAATACTGGGGGTGAAATGCAGCAGCGAGGGCAAGCTGACAGCTAATAGTGCCAATATGAGCCCCACGCGGCGGTTAAAGATAACCGCCCCAATGCCGAAGACCGGCAGAGCTATCAGCACCCAAATGGTGGTAAGTATCAGCGCTACTAGGAGGGCAATGAGGGCGTCCAGCGGTGAGAGAGGCACTGAGCTGCAATTATTCGCGGTCTGGTGGATGGACTCAGCCGTAGGTCCGAGGCGGCGCTGAAGTGAGCGCTCAAGAGCCGCCGGCCAGGAGGGATAAGTCAGAAAGCATAACCGTAGTGCATGGCAGAATAGCACCGGGCCAGGCGGGTGCGTCCTTATCCGGTCGCCCATTCGCCGGTCTGCTGCTCGCGCCTCATGCCCCGCCAGGTAACTTCTAACGTCCCGGAGCTGGATGGCCTGCTGGTAGTAGCCCATAGAGATGTCACTGATGATAGCTGAAGGTGCCCGCAGCCAGTAGCTAGGGTCGTCCAGGGCGACTCCCAGAGCCATAACCGTTCCCAGCACGATTACCACCACTAGTAGCCACGCACAGAGCTGCTTAGTTGGGGGTTGCTCGCCGCGCAGACGATCCAGGATGATTAGTGCCGCCAACAGCGCTGCACAAAATGCTGCCAGGCTGCCGCGCCCGGGTATCAGCGAGGCTTCACGCAGTCGCCAGACCCACTGACCGGGCACCCCCAGAGGCAACAAATTCATCCCTAATAGGGTGGCCCCCGCGGCAGTGACTAGTCCGGCCACCGGTACTATGATGCCCCAGCCTAATCTGGGCTGACGCCGGCTGATGGCGGCTGCTCCTCCTCTTCACTAGCGGGCGGTGGCGGGAGCGCGGGTAGTCCTCGGGCCGGCACCTCCGGCTCCAGCTCCGGCAATTGAGGTAGTCCATCAAGGTTCTTGAGGCCAAAGACTGAAAGAAACTGCTCAGTGGTTTGCAGTAGGAAGGGCCGGCCCGGCGCTTTCTTGCGCCCGGCCAGGCGGATCAGCTTCTTATCAAGTAGAGTATGAACGACACCGGCGGAATTCACACCCCGCAAGTCATCTATCTCGGGCCGAGTAATCGGCTGTCGGTAAGCGATGATGGCGAGCGTCTCCAGGGCCGGGAGCGATAGGCGGTCGGGGTCTGGTTCCAGGAATGCCTGCACCAGTTCCGCATACTCAGGTCGCGTAGCCAGGTTATAGCCGCCGGCTATCTCGACCACCTGCAGCCCCTGGCCCTCTATCCGCCGGGCCAATTCATCAATAATGCCCGCCACTTGCTCAGTAGCAACCCCCAGATACGCGGCCAGGCGCGGCCCGGGGACCGGTTTAGTACTAACGAAGAGAAGGCATTCGGCGGCGGCGGCTAAATCTTGCGGTGTCTGTTTCATCGTTGGTAATTGTCGGCAGTGCTGCTGCCGGACTGTCTAGGCTGAAGATGCCGGCTCAGCGGTTTCAGAGTCTTGGGTAAGTTGGATGAGTATTTCGGTACCGGGGCCATCTTGGTGCACCCGGATGTCTCGACGGCGCATCAACTCCAGAATGGCTAGGAAAGTAAAGATAATGACGACCCGAGTAGCCGGCATATCCACAAGCTGCGAGAAGGTTACCGAGCGAGGCTGGGCGGCTTGCAGATGGGCCAGCACCCGTTGGATACATTCACCAATGGTAAACTCGGGCCGCGGCACCTGACCAGGTGGCTCGGGTTCGGCCTGCGCGAGCAACTTGCGGACCGCCCCCACCATGTCAAATATGGAGACATCCTCCAGGCGCACAAAGCCACTTTCCATTTCACTAGCCGCGCTCAACGAGCGCAAGTATATGCGCTGGCGGACCTGGCGGGCTTCATTGAGGGCCACCGCCGCCTGCTTATAGGCCCGGTATTGCGCCATCCGTTCGCGCAACCTGACAACCAGTTGTGCATCGTCGGCTGATTCTTCTTCCTCCTCAGCCGCGGCGGGCGGCAGCAACTGGCGCGATTTTATGTGCATCAAGGTGGCCGCCATCACCAGGAAATCGCCGGCCACGGCAATATTTACGGCCTGCATAGTGTGAAGATAGTCTATATATTGCTGGGTAATCTTGCCTATTTGCACCTCGTAGATATCCAGTTCCTCCTGCTTGACCAGATGTAACAGTAGATCAAGGGGGCCCTCGAATATCTCAATCTTCACCGGATAGCCGGTGAACAAATCTAATTGTGGCGATTCAGCTAGTTGCGGTGTGCTCATAATCGCTAATCGTTTGTCGCGCACGGGCTAGGCTATTCGGATACGACTGGTATCGCCGACAATCGTAGACAGCGGCGGTCCTTGACCACGCCCCGCCCCAACGATTTCCACTTGTTGCCCCACAACTGAATCGGCCAGTTCGGTGGCTTGCAGGTGGCAATTCTCCCGGATTATGCAGTTGCGCAGATTGCTGTTGACAATGTGGCAGCCATCGCTCACCGATACGTAGGGGCCCAGGGAACAGTTTTCAATGACGCAATTATCACCAATAATACTCGGACCGGTCAGGTCCGAGCCACTAACTCGCGTGTTGCTACCGACGCCCACCGGCTCCTGCAACTTAGTATTATCGTCCACCCGGCCACTTACGGCCAGCGGTATTCGGTCCAGATAGAACTGGTTGATGCCCAGCAGATCCTCCGGGGAGGCGGCATCGCCCCAGAATCCGGCCAACTTATGAGCAGTCACCTTGCCCTCATTATCCAGCACCCATTGTATGGCATCGGTGATCTCATATTCGCCGCGCGCCGAGGGCGCAATTTGGGCAATGCCCTCAAAGATAACCGGCTTAAAGGCATAGACCCCCACAATAGCAAGATTGCTGCGCGGCTGGGCCGGTTTCTCCACCAGCCGCACCACGGCTGGCCCCTGCATTTCAACGACGCCAAACTGGCGCGGGTCGTCTACCTCTTTTACTACAATGGTCGCATTCGCCTGCTCATCTTCAAACCTATTCAGAAAGTCACTGAGGCCGCCTTCAAGCACGTTGTCCCCCAGGTAGACCACAAACGGCTCCTGGCCCACAAATTCCCGGGCGGTATTGACCGCATCAGCTAGCCCCAGGGGCTGGGGCTGGGTAAGATACGTGGCCGTAACACCCCACTGGCTGCCGTCGGCGATATGCTCCTCTATCGCCTCCGCGTGATATCCGACTACCAGTCCTACCTGACGAATGCCCACCGCCGCCAGATCTTGCAGTATCCAGCCGAGCAGCGGCTGGCCGGCCACCGGCAGCAAATGCTTGGGACACAATGAAGTTAACGGTCGCAGGCGAGTACCTTCGCCGGCACATAGTATCACTGCTTTAGCAATAGCCATTTAATGCTCCCTTAGGCCGGCTCGCGTAGCGCAGGCCGTCGCCCGCCGTAGCGGGCTTTCAGCCTTCGTAGCCGTAGGCTACTACGGCGAAGTGGGCATGGCCCGCAAAGGCAGGTTCTTAACCTGCGCATCGGGCGAGGTTGCCCTTCGGCTTTGCTCAGGGCGGTGAGCCTGCCGAACCGGAGAACCTCGCCTACGCGGGAGAACTCCGGTCGGGGCAAGGGTGCCCCTCCCACGAGTTGGCAACAGTCTCTAGATATCAGAGGGCACCGGGCTAGCCAGGTTCATTCCGGCCCGTGCCGCTTCCATCGTGTGGGCAGCTACGGCGCGGGCGGCTTCGCCGCCGGCGGCCAGCACCTCGCGTACTGCCGACCGGTCGGCCTCCAGCTCGGCGCGCCGCTGCATCATCGGTTCCAGCGCCGGCAGCAGCTTCCCAATCAGCTCAGACTTGCAATCCACACAGCCCAACTCGCCGGATTCACAGCCCAGCTTTATCGGCTCAGTACGCTGTTGGTTGTAAATATTATGATAAACGAACACCGGGCATTTATCGGGATGGCCCACGTCGCCCTTGTAAATTTTCTCAGGATCAGTGAACATCTTGCGGAATTTTGCCGCCATCCCCTCGGGCGAATCGCCGAGCTCAATGGTATTACCGTATGACTTGCTCATCTTGCGGCCATCGGTGCCAGGAATTACCGGAAAGCGGCTCAGCTTGGCCTGCGGCTCAGGAAATATCGGTTCGTAGATATTGTTGAATCGGCGTACTATTTCCCGGGTCAGCTCAAGATGAGGCAGTTGGTCTTCCCCAATGGGCACGGTATCAGCCTTATAGATGATAATATCAGCAGCCTGCAGGACCGGATAACCCAGGAAGCCATAGCCAGCGGTTTGCTCCTCGCCGAGTTGCTGCCTTTGGTCCTTGTAAGTTGGGCAGCGCTCCAGCCAGGAGACTGGCGTCACCATTGACAGCAGCAGATGCAGTTCGGCGTGTTCCTTGACGTCTGACTGCACAAACAGCACGCTACGCTCCGGATCCAGCCCCGCGGCTAGCCAGTCAATGGCGACCTGCTCGATATTCTCGCGCAGCGACTGTGTATCTTCGTAGGCCGTGGTCAACGCATGCCAGT
>JAUWJN010000209.1 GCA_030607655.1 bacterium | reverse complement strand
GCTCCTCTATTCTCACGGTTAGCGCGTAGATGCCCGCGGTCACGATGGCAGCGGCGGCCACCAAGTAGAGGTTATTGGCCATAATACAATAACCCATTAAGATAATAAAACTGCCCAAATACAGAGGATGGCGCACATAAGCATAGGGGCCAGAGGCGCATAGCTGTGTGTCTCTGCGGAGGTGTCCCAGCGCCCAGGTGCGTAGCACTAATCCGGCCAGTATGGGGCCAAGTCCCCAGACATTGGTAAGGTCAGTAGGATGGGCCAGAATCAGAGCGACCACCACGGCAGCGAAATGCAGCCCTGTCCGGAATTTCGTCATCAGGCGCCGGAAGCCTATGACGGCTGCCTGGGCTCTAGTCCTCGTAGAATATTGTGCGTCTGTCTCGCGAGCCAATACCTTGCCCTCAGGGGCCATCACGGGGGGCCCCTTTCTGCTCTTTTTCTCAGCTTAGTCTATTAGAGCACGGCCCTGCTCAAAGGTTCCTCGCAGCGACGAAAGGCTCCTGCCCTAACATGGTAGAAGGCAGCGTCAAATGGAGATTAGTGCTAAGCGGTCACAACGACGGCCACACTAACATGGCCGCGGATGAGGCTATTATGGGGGCGGTGGGCGCGGGAATTGCCCCGCCCACTTTGCGCCTGTACGGCTGGCGGCCGCCAGCGGTTTCCCTGGGCTACTTCCAGGAACTGGATGACGGTATAGACCTGCAGGCAATACGCAGTCGGGGCTGGGGGCTGGTACGGCGCCCCACGGGGGGCCGGGCCATCCTGCATGATGATGAAGTCACCTACGCGGTGTGTGTGCCGGAGGAATTGCTGGATCACGGCGACAGCGTCATAAAATCATACCGCGAGCTGTCGCGGGGGATTGAGGCGGGCCTGCAACTGCTGGGCGCACAGGCCCGTCTGGGTGAGCAGCACGGGAATGATAAGGCGGCCGCTGCCGAGTTGCCGACAATCTGCTTTGCTCAGACCGCCCGCGTGGATATGACGGTAGACGGACGCAAGATTGTCGGCTCGGCCCAAGTGCGCCGCGGTGGGGTGATCTTGCAGCACGGGTCAATTCCCCTGACCTTGAACCTGGATGACCATCTTGCGGTTATGCCCCCGACTGGTGGCGGTAAGGCAGAGGGAGTTGAGTTGGATAAGGCGGCAATAGCCGTAGCCGATGCCCTCGGGCGAGCAGTCAGCTTTGAAGAAGTCAGTGAGGCCCTTATCGTGGGATTCAGCCAAGCACTGGATATCGAACTGCAGCCGGCTTCTCTGACTGTAGAGGAGCAGCAGATGACGGCCCGGCTGCGCGCCGAGAAATATGCCACGGATGAGTGGAACTACACCCGACCGTCGCGACGCTAGGAAGGCCGCAGATGCCAGTCGCCATACGGCTGGCTACCTAAATATGTCAGCTACCTGATGTGCGTCAGAGGGGGAACTTGATATTGGCCGATACTCCTACTCCCCCGACCCCTCTTATACTACTGGTATCCTCAGTGGAGATGGGGATCAGCCCCCGGGCGCGTATTTTGCCGCTGGGCTTCCACTCCACTTCGGCCACGACTCTGACTTTATCCACCTGCCGAGCTGGGCCTATTATCTGGGCGGCCCCAATGGCAGTGCCGGCGCCGACCCGCAGGATGGGGACCACCTTGGTCCGGCCCTCGATCTCGGCTTGGTGTTGACCAAGCAGGGCATTTATGGCGCCGTCAATCTTGTCACCGAACTGCGTGACAATATAACCGATGCCGAAAATCTTAATCAGGGCACCGAAGGTGCCTCCCAGGCTACCCAGGTCGAAGGCCTGTGCCGACTGAGGACCTACCCCCAGCCCGACTATAAAGGCAGTCAGAACTAACAGGGCGGCGACAAAATGCCAGCGGTTGCGTTTGGTCATCGGATAACCTCCTTAAAACCGGTAGTCGCCGAGGCCGGTAACCCCGACGCCATGCACTCGCGCCAGGTTTTTGCCCGGGACCTTAGTGGAGATAGGCACGTATACATCTATCTCTAGAGTGTTCTTATAATGAGTCTCTAGCTGGGCTACGGCCTGGACTTGATTTACGGCTGACTGGGGACCATTGACCCGGGCGATACCGATGCGAATGCCCTCCAGGACGCTGACTATGGGCACTATCTTGTCCTTGTAAGGCTCGGGCGGCTGCCAGTCGGCCTCCGTCTCCTCGGCTACATCTTCAGTTTCCTCCACGGGTACTTCAGCGATCTGTTCTTCAGCTTCTTCCTCGGCTGGTGCCTCAGCGAGGGCGGTCGCGAGGTCCATGGTCCACTGGGCAGCCAATTCTGCCCGTGTTGCACCTAACTGGTCGGCTTCTTCAGCGTTAATGGTGATGAGAGGGGTCTCCCCTATCATGACCACCCACATGCCTGCTAGCTGTTGGACCGCCATATCGCCGGGCCCGGCACCGGCCACGAGGGCGTCTTCCAGCCGCTTGGCCACGATGATCACCCGCTCATAGCCGGTAAGGCCGCTGCTGGCAGTTTGTATGTGGAGGACCACGTCATCCTCCACCTTCAGGAGACCTTGTTCCTGGTCATCTACCCATAGTCGCTCGGCCACCACCTTTGGAATAGCTTCAGCCTCGGCGGTCTCCTCCAGCTCGGCATAGGCCGCCGAGCTGCCCGGGCCCAGATAGCTACGAGCTACTGTGCCCACATAGAAGGCCCCGGTACAACCCGCGCCAACAACCAGTACCATCAACAGCTTGCTCACAACGCGCCAGTTGTCCATTTGCTCCTCCTCCTTTTCAGAGTTTATTGCACTACTTCATTATAGACCAAATGCCCGGCTAATTCCTCCTTACCACTAGGAAAGTCGCAAGATATTGAAGTAGCTCTGCCTAGCAATTATGTGCTCAGCTTCTGTAGGTATGCGGGCCCTATCCCCTCTGCTATCCAGCCTCATACATCGTCATTAGCTGGTCAAAACGCGCCCGGGCCTCTTGCAGTATCAGCCATGGCTGCTGTGTCGCGCGTACCTCCAGCATAAATACATCCTGGTAGCCGGTCGCTTTCAGGGCTATCATAAACGCCGGCCAGTCAACATTGCCATCAAAGGGTAAAGCGTGCTGGTCGGACTGACCGTCATTGTCACTGATATGCAGCGCCATTAGTTTGTGCCTGACGAGTCCCAACGCGGAGACAGCGTCCTCGCTGAGATTGGCATGGCTGGTGTCCAGGCAATAGCCTATATTTTCGGCGCCGAGCCCTTCGACAAATCTGACGACCTCGGCCACCGTATCACCGACCCGCGCAGTTGTCGGCAATGAGTTTTCCACGGCCACCAGCAGTCCGATGTCGCGGCAGAAGCCGGCCAGCTCTGCTAGGCTTTCTTGCCCCGCCGCGAATTGCCGCGGGCGGTCAGCTTCGTCGTTCACCACCCCGCCGGCGTGGGTTACCAGTATCCTGCCCCCTACCTTGGTCAGGGCCATGGCTATCCTTTTAACCTCGGCTACAGCAGCCTTCCGCACACCTTCATCTAGCCCGGCCATATCAGTTATGAATTGGTCGGGCACGTGCAAGCTATACACCGCGACACTGTGCTCTTGCAGGGCCATTGCCAACCGCTTGATAGCATCTTTGTCCGCATAATTAAGATGATGCGGTAGGTGGCGCAACTCGATGTGCCGGATGTCGGCAGCCGCGAGCAACGGCAAATGCGGCTCCAACCTCTCTTCGTCGTACCAGAGCAGGGTGGAAACGCCCAGTTCCATATTAGTCATCAGATGTTCACTATCATCCCGTCGTAAGCCACCTTAACACCGTGCCGGGCAAACCGATCGGCAAACTCTTGTGGGGATGGGTCATCACCCTCGTGCCCGTGGGCGATGTGCTGGGCGATGAAGTGGGCATCCCTTCTCAGCAGCCCTTCCTCTTCAAAGCGCTGTTTAATCTCCAGAAATGGGCCGGTACTCAAGTGCCCTTGCCGGCACTCCTGTAACTCATGGAAGGTGCAATCAAGTATAACGGCGTCGTACTGGCACTTGGCGATCTCCTGCCATGTTCGGTCGGGAAACCACCCGGTGTCACAGGCGTACAGTATAGTCTTTCCGGCCAGTTCAAAGCTGTAGATGAGCGGCTCTTCGCCGTCGGTGAGGTCATGGTCTGCCGCCAGCGCCGTGGCAGTGAATTCATCTTCTGGCCCGGCCACAGTATCCAGCGGTGCGAGCACCTGTACGTCCAAGTGGAGTTTGTGGGGGTCAAACCAGCGATTGAACTGCTGGTAGATGGGTAGCAGGTCGGCCAGCCTCCGATTGCAATAAAGGTGCAACGGTTTGCCGGTGGCCCGGCCGGCAGCGGTCAGCACACAGGGGTCAAAATGGTCCTGGTGCGAGTGGGTGATAAACAGGTGTGTCACTTCAGCCAAACTAATTCCGCAGCGTATAGCGCCCAGAGCCACATTCGGGGGCAGATCGAAAAGATATTTTCTGTCCACCAGGAGACACGAGCCGATCCGCACATCTTGGCCGCGGCGGGCAATTGCCGCCTGACAGGTCTTACAATTGCAGAACGCTGAGGGCCATAATTCCCCCGCGCCACTGCCCAGAAAAAGTATCTCCATAGTATCGCCTCCGGCACAAACGACACAGCATACGATTCATCAGACACAGTTGCCCAAGTCAAGTGCAGAGTATAAGAGCGGGAGAGGTTTTGAGTCAAGAACCTTTGTGGTAACCGCGATCAAAGTCTCTTTGCCTCCAATTGCTTCTCTCTGGGGAAACGATCAGTGGTCAGGAGGCTATGGGCAGGCTATGAGGCGCAATCAGTAGCCGCAGGCAGATGCTTTATGGTATAATCTACCATTACTAGCCCTAATGCCAGTCAGTGTGAGCTATATGGTGACGAACCCTGCGGATAGTGATGAGTTTCACCAAATTATTGAAGAG
>JAUWJN010000254.1 GCA_030607655.1 bacterium | reverse complement strand
GGAATAATGAACAAATACACGATATATGGTCCCCGCAGCAAGGCCCAGCCGGGGACATTAGCGCTGGCCCGCAGCAGTGCCTCGGCCCAGACGGCTGCCTTCTCGTCAACCACCTGTTTTACGTTCTCGGGGGCGGCGGCGGCATATCTCTCCATCCACTCATTTATCCGGTCCGGCAGTTGCTTGCCCCAGCCCTCCACGTCGCTGACCAGCACCTTGACTTCATTCCAGATCTTCGCCGAGGTCAAAGAAAACAGCCCCACTATCACCACGAGCACGAGTAGAATCGCCAATACAGCGCCGATAATACGTTTGGTACGCAGGGACAGCGGTCCGGGCAGGCGGGCAAAGCGCTCCACGAGGGGACTCAGAAAGTAAGCCAGACCGGTCGCTAGCACAATAGTGACGAGAATAGCGGCCGTTCTTTCCACAATGTAGGCCAGCGCCGGCGGCGTCCAGAATATCAGATATAGCAAAGCCCCCACTGCTGCCGCCACCAGTATGATGCGCCGCGGTGTCCACGATTGACGAACATCACTGTTAACTTGCATTTGGCATGCACACACCTATTCAGATTTTGTGCGTAGGCGGGGTTCTCCAACCCCGCCCTGTACGCAGGTTAGAGAACCTGCCTTCGCGGGCAGGCGAGGGCCTGCGCTACGCGAAACGGTGCGCAGACTCACTGTCAGGGCTTAAATTCATCGGGCCGCGTTTGCCGCCGTCCCCAGACGTACGCCAGCGCGTCGGCGATTCGCCGCGCCGCCTGGCCATCACCATACGGGCAAGTGCCGCTGGCCATCTCGGCGTAGGCGGCAGGACTGGTCAGCAGGCGGTTAGCCTCGGCGACAATCGTGTCGGTCTCGGTGCCGATCAGGCGAGCTACGCCGGCCGTAATCCCTTCAGGTCTTTCCGTCTTCTCGCGTATTACGAGTACTGGAATGCCCAGAGCGGGGGCTTCCTCCTGGATTCCGCCCGAATCGGTGATAATAAGGTCAGCTCGCGTCATAATCGCAATAAAGTTCAGATAGTCAGGTGGCTCGCACAGTATTATCCTGTCTACCCCATCCAGCAGCTCGTAAGCCGCCTGTTTCACTGCTGGATTGGGATGTACTGGATATATTATAGTCAAATCGGGATGCTGGGCAACTATCTGCCGCAGGGCAGTACAGATTCTAGTGAAGGGCACCCCCCAATTCTCCCGGCGGTGAGCGGTAACCAGCAGCAGCCGATTGGTCAGTTGTTCCAGCCACTCAAACTCGGTGCCGGTGAGCGATGGTCGCTGGTCGCGGATATAACTCAGAGCGTCTACCACGGGATTGCCGGTAATGAATATGGTCTCAGCCGGCACCCCCTCAGCTAACAGATTAGCTTGGGCGGGAGCAGTGGCCGCGAAGTGATAATCAGCCAGCACCCCGGTCAGCCGACGGTTAATCTCTTCCGGAAACGGTGAAAACTTGTCCTGCGTGCGCAGTCCCGCCTCCACGTGCGCCAGCTTAATTCGTTCATAGTATGCGGCTAAACCGGTCGCAAAGGTGGTAGTGGTATCGCCCTGCACTATCACCAACTCCGGCCGAAGCTGCTGCAGAGCGTCCTGCATTCCAGTCAGAACGCGGGTAGTAATTTCGGCCAGGTTCTGCCGGGGTTGCATAATATCAAGATCAACATCCGGCTCTATGCCAAACACTGCCAGCATCTGGTCGAGCATGTCGCGATGTTGAGCGGTTACCAACATATTAACTGCAAAATCGGCGGGACGCTGTTTGAGCTCTAGGTACACTGGTGCCAGCTTTATGGCCTCCGGGCGGGTACCGCAGACGATAGCGACCGAGATCGGTTTCAATGCAACCACCGCCCCCAACATCGTAGGAGCGGCGTCCTCGCCGCGATCTGAATCGGGCCGGGGACGGCCCTCCCACAATGAAGTTTCAATGCAACCACAACCCCAAGGCGACGGCACACAGCACTGCCGTGACGGCGTAATAGATCAGGACGGTTTGAGTAACGGTCAGTCCACGATCCAGCAAGCGATGATGCAAGTGAGAACGGTCAGCGTTATAGATAGGTTTGCCATTTATCATCCGCTGGAAGGTGGTACTGACGGTGTCATATATCGGGACACCCATAATTAGAAGCGGCACAAACACTGCGACTACCGCGGTACTCTTGAAGGCGCCCACTACCGAGATGCAAGCCAGCACATACCCCAGGAACATCGCCCCAGTGTCACCCATAAAGATGCGGGCGGGGCTGAAATTGTATCGCAAAAAGCCCAGACAAGCCCCGACTGCCGCGGCCCCCATCATCGCCACCAGCGGCATTCCCCCGATGATGGCCATCGCCGTCAAGGTGCCACCGGCCAGGGCGCACACCCCCGCGGCTAAGCCATCCAAACCATCAAGCCAGTTGATAGCATTAATCATAAACACAATCCAGAAGATGGTCAGCGGCCCTGACCAGTACCCCAGAGCTATGTAGGGGCTGCCTCCCCATAGCACCAGGGGATTGGTGATCCCCTCAATACGCACGCCCCCCTGTAGGGCGATTAGAGCCGCAATTACTTGGCCCAAGAGCCGCGGGGCCGGATGCAGTCCCCAGATATCATCTACCAGGCATATTGCGCCCAGGAGCAGGGAGCCCAGAAAGACCCCGCCAACTCCGGGGATTTGTTGGGAAGTGCCTATCACCGCTAGGGCTAGCCAAAAGGCCACAAATATGGCTAGGCCGCCGGCGGTAGGAGTGATTTTATGGTGTACTCGCCGCCGTTCGGGACGATCCAGTGCCCCAATCCGAGGAGCAATCTTCTCTACCGCTGGTGTCAGCAGTAGGGCGAGCAGCAAAGCGACTATCAG
>JAUWJN010000154.1 GCA_030607655.1 bacterium | reverse complement strand
GGCATCTGCCAGCTAGGTATCAGAATATTCAACATCGCCCCCGTCTGCTGGATAATCTCGGGGAGGCTGCGGTGGCCTACATCGGCAGCATATAGTAGAGCCAATGCTAACTGGCGCCCCCGGCGCCTGGCCCCCACCGGCGCCTTCCGACGAGTTGTTACCTGATTGGTCTTCATACTGGCAGTGGTCCACTCCGGGGACAGAAGGATTACCGGCAGGCCCCGTAATATCGGCCTACCAGCGCTCCTAGCAGGGCAAAGAGTAATACAACCAGCCCCGCCCAGAAGCCCTGCCATACAAAGATACTACCAAGGGCCAGTCCTAAGACCGCGCCGATGACAGTAGGCCAGAAACTACCGGGACCTGTGCCGAGTTTGGGTTGCTCTTCCACGGCTAGCCTCCTTTGTCCGATTCCATCCGGCGCTCCAGGAAATGAGTATCTATCTCCCCGCGCCGGAAATAAGCGTTACCCAGAATACGCAAATGATAGGGGATAGTAGTCCGGATACCCTCCACCTTAAAGCCCTGCAAAGCCCCTTCCATCCTGGCGATAACACCCGCCCGCGTCTGATCCCAGCAAATTACCTTCGCTATCATCGGATCGTAGTGAGATGAGATTATGCTACCTGTTGTCACTCCGCTGTCAATACGCAGTCCCGGTCCTACTGGAGTTTGCCACTGGCTAATTCTGCCCGGTGAAGGCGCGAAGTCCCGGTCACCGTCAGCAGCTAAAATGCGGCACTCCAGCGCGTGGCCGTTGAACCAAATCTGACCTTGCTCACAACTAAGCTTCTCGCCTGCGGCAATCCGGATCTGCTCCCGGACGATGTCCACGCCGGTGAGCATCTCGGTGACCGGATGCTCTACTTGAATCCGAGTATTCATTTCAATGAAATAGAACCGGCGGCGCTCATCGAGCAAGAATTCCACCGTGCCAGCATTCTGGTAGTCCACGGCCTGGGCAGCCTTTATTGCCGCCTCCCCCAGTCGTCGCCGCAAGCTGCTGGAAACCGCCGGGGAAGGGGATTCTTCCAACAGTTTTTGATGACGATACTGTATGGAACATTCCCGCTCACCCAGGTGCACGATGTTGCCGTGGTTATCCGCCAGGATTTGCACTTCGACATGCCGCGGCTCTTCAATATATTTCTCCAGGTATAGCTCGCCATCCCCGAAAGAACTATTGGCCTCCGCGCGAGCCTGGTCAATGGCCTCGGCCATCTGTTCCGGATTGTGAATTACCCGGATACCTCGCCCTCCTCCGCCCTGGGCCGCCTTTATCATAATGGGGTAACCCAACTCGTCGGCTATCGCGCGAGCATCAGGGAAATCCCGGATGCCATTAGCGCTGCCCGGCACTACTGGTACGCCGGCCTCCCGCATGACTCGCCGCGCCGCGGCCTTATCACCCATGCGCGCAATGACCTGCGAAGGCGGGCCGATAAAGGTAATCTTGCAGGCCTCGCAGGCCTCAGCGAAATCAGGGTTTTCCGAGAGATTACCATAGCCTGGATGGATAGCGTCCGCCCCGGTAATAACCGCGGCACTGATGATATTAGCCACATTCAAGTAGCTATCCTTGTTCGCCGGTGGCCCCACGCACACCGCTTCGTCGGCGAGGCTGACATGCAGGGAGTCAGCATCCGCCTCGGAATAGACAGCCACTACCGTTAGCTTCAACTCGTGGCAGGCCTGAATTATTCGGCAGGCAATCTCCCCCCGATTGGCTATCAGAACCTTATTCAACATTACCGCATCCTTCAGAAAGCCCGGCGCTTAGTATTTCTCATGGCCGGGAGTAGGGCAGTACACCCGGCCGGTAGCCGGGTCGTACACATACGCGTAGCCGCTGACTGGACACCGGGGTGGTATACCCCATTCGGGATCAAGTGCCGGCGGGTACTTCCCGGTGCCGATAGCCCCGATTTGCAGCATCTGCCGGATCTGATTAAGATTATTCATACACTCCACACTTTGGCCCTTTTGTATGGCTTTGCCCGGCAGGGTCTGTGCCTCCCCGGGGAATTGGGGCTCCGCCTCCTGCCCATCTCGTGCGCGCAGGGCAAAATATCCGCCCGCCAGCAACCCAATAAGTACGATTACGATAAGGATTTCTACGAGGGCAAATCCGCAACGATTACTTGCTAGCCCCCACCTGGGGGCCGTCATGACCCTTCACCTTCTGAGGGTTTGAGTCGCATCAGCACCTCTCCATATTGCACGGGTTGGCCGTCGTCGGCCAGCATTTGTATAACTTCGCCTGCCCGCGGACTGACCACATCGGTAAGTCGGCGCAGGGCGTCAATGGTGCCCACCACTTGCCCTTCCTCAACCTGGTCACCCAGTTCCACCAGCGGCTCGGCTCCTACCCCCCTGCCGCGGTAGAATAGACCCACCAGAGTAGCTTGCACTGGTACAGTCGCCTCCGCTGGTCCCTGGGCTCCCGCCTCCCCTTCTACGGCTTCGGCGCCTGAAGGCTGAGCCTGGCTAGTACCCACCTCTCCAGCCCGGCGCCTAATCCGCACCATCCGCTCTCCGTCGCGTACCGACAGCTCTTGGGCCGCGGACGACTTTAGTATCTGAATCAGTTCTCTTATTCTATCTCGATTCATTTGGTTACCCAAGCATCAAGTACCCCGGGCTTACTCAGCCCCGCCCCACGTATTCGGCGGTGTTGGTATCCACCCGGATTGCATCTCCTACCTCGATAAAAAGCGGAACATCCACGGTAACATTACCCTCGATGACTGCCGGCTTACTACCTCCCTGAGCGGTATCCCCCCGCACTCCCGGGTCGGTCTTCTCTACTTGCCGATCCACCGTATTGGGCACCTTGATACCGATGAGTCGGCCTTGATAGGTGGTAAGGGTGACGGTCTCACCCTCTTTGAGCCAGCGGCTTTGCTGGCCGACTTGCTCCGCCACTAGTTGCACTTGCTCATAGTTCTCGGTATCCATAAAGTAGTAGCTGGCGGCGTCGTTGTACAGATACTGATGTTCGCGGTGCTCCACGAAGGCGTCGGCTACTTTTTCGGTAGAGCGGAATGTCTTCTCATATATGTTGCCGGTATGAATGTCTCTTAGCTTGGTGCGCACCATCCCGGCGCCTCGCCCCACGGTCTTGTGCCGCTCGGCCGAGACTACCTGCATTACGCGGCCATCCAACTCAATAGTATGGCCCGGCTTAAGATCCAACGTCAAAATCAACTCCGTAAACCTCCCACTTTGATGGAAAAACACCCTCGCCGGAGTGCTTGCCACCTGGATGAAGTCTACAACATCTAGCAGGAAAAGTCAAACCGCAACTGCCTGGTGGTGATCATAAGATATGCAGTGTTCGTCGCCACGACTTGACTATGTCGGCGGCATCTGCTATACTCCATTTACGGTAAGCCGTAGCCCCCGCTAGGGGGCTTTAAGTGTGCTGAGTGTTTGTTATCAGCTAGCAAGGAGAGATGTAAGTGCGTACTACCAGACAGAGCCGGCGTCCTGAATACCGCGGTCGCAAGCGCAGTTGCCGATTTTGTGCGCACCCCGGAGCTGAAGTTATTGACTACAAGAATATTGGACTGCTGACTGGCTATATTGATGACCGCGCGCGTATCCGTAAGGCCCGCCGCGCCGGCGTTTGCCGACGGCATCAAAGTCAGCTAGCTCAAGCCATCAAGCGTGCCCGCGAGATTGCCCTGCTGCCCTATACCCAGAATTGACGGCTACTGCTAAGCCCCGGATAGGCCGCCATAAATTCACCACCAAGCTACTCCTCGGGCAGTTCGTGTACTACCCAGCCCGTCTCGGTGGCCCAGACCTCATACTTATGCTCCTGGCCAGTGCTATCTTTGTGAGTTACTCGGATAGCGCCACTCTCCTGATCCATTTCGTAGGAAGTAGCCACCTCCGAACTCCCAGGTCTTCCCCATAAGCGACTCAGTATCCCTTGGGAAGCCGGCTGTATTGTTACCCGCCCCGGCTGGCGTGGGAAGGCTAGTCGTATTCCCAGCCATATAGCGCTGCCCACCATTATTAGGCCCACTATGTAGATTAGCAGTTTTCGCCAGGAGCCTCTCATTGGCCGTCTCTGTCGATAATAGTTAACTTAACTATAATCCAGGCACCGTGCTTAGTCAAGAGGAGTCGTGCGTACCGCTGGGGCTTGACACAATTGGAAACTGCTGAAAAGGTGAACTACCAGGGGTGAGGAAACGTCTGTGTAGGTGAATTGTACACTATTTCAGGAGGTGACAGCAGATGCAGAAGATAGCAACGGTAGTAACAGCGGTGGGACTATTGGCACTGGTGACTCTCGCCGGCGCGGCGGCGGCCCTGCCCTTTCGCACCGAAGGCACAGGTCCAACGGCACCGCCAACAGGTGCTTTGTGGGGTGTATACAGGATGGGCCAACCCATTGGTCTGCGGGGCCATCTGCAGACCAGTCCCGAGGCCAGAGAAGTATGGGGGCGGCTGGGTGACCTGCAAATGATGATGCGGGAGAAGCAATGGGAGTTATTCGAGTTGCAGAATGCTGAACCGCCTGCCCCCGAGGCCATTGAGGCTAAGCAGGCCGAGATTCGGGAGATTCAACAGCAGATGCAGCAGACAAATCAAGAACTGGCACAGTACCGGCGTCAGGAGCCCGGACAGCTTGGTGAGGGGGCCCAAAGACAGCAAGCACCGCGTCAACAGTGGGGTGAGCCCCGTGGCGAGCTCCAGCAAATGAGGCGCATGGGGCAACCGGGAATGGGGCAACCGGGAATGGGGCAACAAGGTATGATGGGACCCGGCGGGATGATGGCGCCGACGATTGTGGCAGAGCGAGGCAAACTCTACCTGGCCGAAGGCGGGCAGTTGTATATGTTTGATGCCGAAACCCTGGAGTTGCTGAAGGTAGTGCCGTACTTCAGGCCCCCGGGCCCGCCGCCCTTTGGTGCCGCTGGTCCGCCACTACCCCAATAGAGCTCCAGCCAAAATCGCAGGTAAGTAGTTGTAAGCCTTGCTCCTAAGGGGACAGAGGCCAACCTCTGTCCCTTACTTTTCTCCCCACTATTGCTATTCACTGCCTTCCGCAAGACCACTGAGAAGGAACATAGTCAGCCTAGCACGAACTACAATCAGCCAGCAAGGTCACGAGGAAACCCCAAGAATAATGCGTTACGGGATTATCTCCGATATTCATGGAAATCTACCTGCTCTTCAGCAAGTCCTAACGGCACTTGCCCCGGAGCGTATTGATCAGTACCTATGCCTGGGCGACATTGTCGGCTACGGCGCTTCACCCAACGAGTGCTGCCAGACTATTCGGGAACTTGAGGCACTCTGTATCCGGGGCAACCATGACGAGGCAGCAGTGCGACCGGGCAAGGAAGACTGGTTCAATCCCGAGGCCCGCGCATGCCTATTATGGACACGTCAGCAACTTACCCAGGAGAATAGCCAATGGGTGGCCTCCCTGGAGCCGACGGCCCAGGTAAAAGGTATCACCCTCTGCCACGGTTCGGTCCCTGACCCCGACTACTATACCATTACTCCCTATGATGCCAACTATAGCTTCCAGGCGCTGTCTACATCGCTGGCTTTCTTTGGGCACACTCACTATGCTGAGTGGTTCAGGTATAGCGGTGGCGACGAGCTGCCCTCCCGGCATCCCCATCCGGAGGGAGGTACCTGCGAGATGGAGGCAGGATACCAATACCTGATAAATCCTGGCGCTGTGGGTCAGCCCCGGGACGGTAACCGCCAGGCCAGCTTCGCTATTTATGATGACCAACAGCAGCAAGTGGTGGTACACCGCATTGAATATGATATCCGGGCAGCCCAACAGAAGATGTTCGCCGCCGGACTGCCGCCCAGTATGGCCTGGCGTCTATCTTCGGGCATTTAGAGGGTGATTTACTGGCTTAGCCCGGTAGACTTCAGCGGGTGTAAACGGGTATACTTATATTGTAGCACTGCCCCATCCCCTGCGGAGAGGTGATAGCGATGCCTATAGAGGATAAGCGAACGCGCCGGCTGGTAGAGCGAGAGATAAACAAACACCCCATTGATAATACCTTACTAGTCGTCAGTTGTATAAACCAGGTTATCTACTTGGGGGGAGTAGTCAAGCGGTTGCGTGGCACCCTGGGCCGGAATGTGGAGCTTCGCGACGCGATGAATAATATAATAGAGGCCATTAAGGACATACCGGGAGTCAAAGACGTAGTCTGCGACTATAGAATTGCGTAACCTGTCGCTGCCCTGTTGTGCGCAACTCGCCGGCGGGGCCAAATGCGTATTAACCCGAAGCCAACATTATGCGTCAAATTGAATCTTCTCTCATAAGCCAGACAGTGGCCAGCCTATGCCAGAAGGCAAACTTCGAGTTGCCTGATGAGGTGACCGCTGCTCTGCAAGCGGCGCGCACCACTGAGAGCAGCCCGCGAGCGCGACAGATACTAGACGAGTTGCTTGAGAATGCTCAGGTGGCTCGCACCGAACGCCTCGCCCTCTGCCAGGACACCGGGGTAGTGGTAGTGTTTGCTGAACTGGGTCGGCAGGTACAGATTATGGGCGACGATACATACCAGGCCATAAGCCAGG
>JAUWJN010000217.1 GCA_030607655.1 bacterium | reverse complement strand
GGCTTGCTCAGCAATCGCCTCCGAATCCAGCAACACAAAGTCATTATCCGCACTCAACGCAGATACGCTCAGGCCGAAACCGTCAACCATAGCTTTGACTTCCTCGGCACGGTTCTCGGGTCGGGCGATCTCTTCCCCCCAGATATCCTCTATGCTCAGTTCCACACTGTCGAAGCCAGTGTCCTTGGCATACCGCAGAAACTCCGGCAAGGTATCGCCCGGCGCATTGTAGTGAATCAGCCCGTATTTCATAAGTTGCCTCCTTACTAGAATAGAACGCAAATACAATCTATCAACAGTTATTAGTTCTCCCTAGCTAGCCCTACCTCCTGCCCCACCAGCCATGAGCTGACCAAGTACTCCACCGACAACACCGGCTAACGGGCGCTTGACAATCTCAGTGGATTTGTTATAATAGCAACAATCAGGGCGGCGATAGGGATGTCGCCCTTAGTTGTGTGTACCTATCTGACGACCAGTTCCCCTAACGGCTGCTGTAGCTCGTGGTGGGAGACCTGGGCAGAAAAACGGTGGGAGGTATTAGTTGTGGCAGACCTAAACCTAATTACACTGACCGGAGTAAGCACCAGAGATGCCAAGCTAAGGCAGAAAAGTGGTGGGCAGGTCAAGGCGGAGTTCAGTCTTGAGGTGGAGCGCCCTTTCTATCGTGCCACGGGCGAGCCGGTCTCCGACCTATTCCTGGTCGATGCTTGGAATGACTTGGCGCGCTGGGTCGCAGACAACATAACCGAGGGGCGGCGCCTCTTCGTCATCGGCACGCTCAACAAGGAGAGCTACAATACCCGTGGTGGCCGCGAACATCTGTCTATAGTAAAGGCCAAGTATGTTCGCACCCTCGACGGCCAGTTAATGGACGAGGAGATAGATCTCGAGACACTCAAAGCCGACTACTGGCCGCTGACGTTGCTACAGCAGACCATGGGAATAGTAGGTACAGTGTTGAATGAGGACAACGGGGAACCGGAGCCCGTCAACAGTACTGAGCTCTCTCCAGACGAATCGCAGTTGAATGAGGACAACGGGGAACCGGAGCCCGTCAACAGCACTGAGCCCTCTCCATACGAATCGCAGATGTAGAGTTTGGTATAACCTCACGCACCAGCGAAGGCAGCCGCCCCCAACTCGGGCCGGCTGCCTTCTACCGTTGTGGACTTTGGGCCACCGGCTAGCGGTGAAGGATTGTTGAGGTGAATGGCTATGAAAGTACGGGACGACAGTTGGTGCTTTGCCTGCGGGCCGGATAATCCTTATGGACTGCATCTGTCCGACTTTCACTTCCAGAACGATAAGTTCGTATGTACCTTTACTCCGCAGCGACATCATCAGGGCTGGGCCGGACTCACTCACGGGGGCATCGTGGCTACGCTGCTTGACGAGGTAATGACTAAAATGCTGGAGGCGCAGCACACCAACGCGGTAACTGCCCAGATGACGATTCGCTATCGCCAGCCATTACCGATTGGCCAGCGGGCTGTCGCCCGCGCCTGGGTTACCGGCCAGCGCGGCCCATTGGTGCGAGCCGAAGCGGAGCTACTGCTTCCCGACGACACCCTCATCGCCCACGCCCAGGCTAAGCTTATGGCCGCCGCAGAATAGGGTAGGGACCACGGATGCTCTTCGACAGCCTCATGATGGCCACAGTAGCAGGCGAGCTGACCCGGTTGATACAGGCCAGCCGGGTGCGGCGCCTCTTTGCACTCCGGCCCCTGGAGGTAGCCTTAGAGACCTCCGCCGCTGTGCCTCCCCTTGTGCTATCGGCCCACGCCCAGTTCGCCCGCGTTCATTTATCCGATCAAGCCCAGCCCCGACCCGATTGCCATTATCCCTTCACCGACCTGCTGCGTCGCTATCTACGTGGCGCTACCTTGCGGTCAGTCCAGCAGATTGACTTTGATCGCCAATTGCATCTGCACTTTGGCAACTGCCAGGGCCTCGGCCCCCATGCTCACTGTACCCTGGTCGCCGAGGTGATGGGTCGCCACAGCAATATCCTGCTGCTGGACGACGAGGGCTTGATCCTCGGCTGTGCCAAGCATATTACCAGTGAATTCAACCGCTATCGGCAAAGCCTCCCCGGCCTGGTCTACGTACCGCCGCCCGCTTTTGGCAAGGTAAATCCGCTGGATTTATCGGCGGAGGACTTCTTGCTGCGAGTTGAGGATGCTAATCTCCAGATGACCCTCGCTGAGTGGTTTCGCACTCAGTTTCATGGAGCCAGCGACTTGTTCGTAGCCGAGCTAGTGACCAGAGCAGACTTACATGACCAGGTAAGCATGGATAATCTTCCGGGCGGCTGGCATCGCCAATTATACACCGCGCTGCACGCTATCTTGGATATAGCGAGCGGGGAGCAGGCCGGATACATCTGCACGCCGGCCCAGGGCGCACCTATCTTCGCCTATCCGGTGGTGCCAATCTCTCGGCCGGACCTGACGGCCGTCCGGCTCCCGACGCTCAGCGCCGCCGTCGAGCAAGTGCATCAAGCTCAGCATCAGCATCACGACTTGGACCAGCAGCGCCAGCGCCTGCGGGCGGCTGCAGAGAAGAAATTGGAGCAGGTAACTATACGCCGCCAGGAAAGAGAGAAGACATTGGAGCAAGCCGAGGCAGCGCAGCGCTGTCGCCAGTTCGGAGAGCTGATATTAACGCACCTGTCCGAAATACCGATGGGCGCCAGCGAGATTACCGTACCCGATTACTACTGCGACGGTCAGCCACCGGTAACCATCAAACTGGACCCTGACTACAGTCCGCAGCAGTCGGCTGAGTATTATTTCAAGAAGTACAAACGGGCTCAGCGTACACGGGAGCGCCTGCCGATGTTGATACGACGCGACTGCCAGGAGCAACAATATCTGGACGGACTCATTCATCAGATCCATAGCACCGATGACCCCGCCGATATGGCCGAGTTGGCCCAGGAGATGATTACTGCTGGTTACCTGCCTCCTCCCCGGCGCCGGCGCGCTGAAGCTGCTAGGACGGCGAAAGCGCGGCTGCGCCCTGCCCGGCGCAAACTGCCCCGGTTCGTGACTAAGGAGGGTTACCCGGTCATCTATGGCAAGACCGGGCACCAGAATGATGAAGTGCTGCGCGCCGCTGATGGCGATGACCTATGGCTGCATGTGAAGGCGGGGCCGGGAGCTCATGTAGTTATCCGCACCGCCGGCCACCCTGATTCAGTACCCGAAACCAGCCTGCTTCAGGCGGCCGGCCATGCCGCCGCATTGAGCAAGCAAGCTCAGTCCTCGGCGGTGGAAGTCAGCTATACACTGGTCAAGCACGTCCGCAAGCCCCGGGGAAGCCCGCCGGGGTTTGTACGCTATACCAATTTCAAAACCCTCCGCGTCCGGCCTCAACTTGCGCCGCTAGCTCCGGCCGGCAGCGAATGATTGACCGTTGATGTAGCGATTCCACCTCGTTTAGGTATCCGCACCTAGACGAAAAGTTGTGAACTTTTTGAACAACGCTGGCATCTCAGCGTCTACAATGGCAAAATAGTCGCTGGGAGGAAGCATCTATGCACCAACGGTCAGCTTGGCCAATTCTTCTCGTAATACTCACTGTTCTTATGACGGGTGCCTCTCTAAATAAGTCACACGCCGAGGCGGCCGGTATCCAGGTGCAGCGCGATATCGAATACGGGGTAGTTGACGGCATTTCGCTGAAGCTAGACGCGTATCTGCCCACCACAGCCGGTCCCCATCCCGCTCTAATTCACATTCACGGTGGCGGCTGGCAAGGTGGGGACAAGGATTCATTTGGCCGCCAGGGAGCATGGTATGCCCACCACGGTGTGGCCGCCTTTTCTCTCAATTATCGCCTCTCGTGGCAGGCGACTTATCCGGCGGCAGTGGACGACTGTCTGCGTGCTATCCGCTGGATTCGCAGCCATGCCGATAATCTCAACATTAACCCCGACCGCCTGGCGGCCCGCGGAGGCTCAGCCGGTGGGCACCTAGCGCTGATGATGGCCTTTCTGGAGCCAGGCCAGGAAGATCTAAATGCAGCGGGCAAGCCCCTCAAGAACTTCCTGTGCTGTGTGGCTTCCCGATGTGGCCCCACTGACTTCACAGACGCCGAGATCATCCACGCCGACCGCGGTCCGCTCCGTATGTTTATGGGTGGTGGCTACGATGAAGTGCCTAACAATTACACTCAAGCCTCACCGGTGACCCACCTCTCCCCCGATGACCCGCCTGTCCTTATGGCTCACGGCACCGAGGATAGAACCGTCCCCTACTCACAAGCGCTTATTCTGCAGAACCGGCTACGGGAGGTGGGGGTGCCAGGGAAACTGATCACTATTGAAGGGGGCGGGCACGGGTTCCAGGGCGGTGACCGGCAGGACATTCACCGAGCCAATGAACGAATACAGCAGTTTATTCTGCAGCATCTCTACCCTGCCTATTTTGAAAACAAGCAACTTTTTCTTCCGCGTGGGGTTTGTCTTCCCACATGATTAGTACACGTTTGTTGACAGTGATATTCCCCCTATGCTATGATGTGAAGTAACCTTCACAACAGTTTACAAAGGAGAGATGCAACAATGTCGGGAATCGCAGGGAGTGATGCCCTGCCAGATACATGGTGTATTGAGGATGCCTTGAAGGCCATCAGTCATAGGGGCCCCAATGGGACACGGGTTGTTGAGGCTAACGGCATAACACTCGGTCAGGTATGCCCGGAAGGTCGAGAGCATATGATGGATGACGATGATGAAGTCACCGCAGTGCTTG
>JAUWJN010000200.1 GCA_030607655.1 bacterium | reverse complement strand
GGGCGCAATACTAACTTAATTTTACGGTCAACCTATGGGTAGCACAGGAGATGCACGGATCGTAGGCCCGCACCAGCATCTCCAATTGCCGGGTTATTTGGTCCTTGGTCTGCGTGGCTATCTGGGGGACCATTTGGCGCATGTCAGCATCAAGATTGGCCAGATTCTGGGCAGTAGGAATCACCAGATTGGCGCTGACGCACTTGCCCGCCTCATTATATTCATAGTCGTGAAACAAGATACCCCGCGGTGCTTCAATTGCCCCCACGCCGCGCCCGGCTTGTGGGGTTACCTGCAGAGGTTCTTCTTGAACCCCACGCTGTAGAATAGCGTCTATCAGCGCCATACTATCTTCCACACAGTGGGCAATCTCGACAATCTGAGCAATGGTATTCATAAACGGATTGAAGCACGGGGCGGTCAGGCCCAACTCCGCAGCGGCTTCCTTGGCCAGGGGATGGAGCTGCTCGAAGTTGTTGTTAATGCGGGCCAGCGCACCGACCATATACTCAGGACGATGCCACCGAGCGTGCTTGGCCGTTGAATGACGCACCACGTATTCTTCTATGACCTCCTGGTACTGGTCAGCCTCTACTGTTTCCCCTTCACTGGAATAGATCTCGCCATCGTACAGCGCGTACCTATCAGGATGCTTGAGCGAGACGTACTCGGTTTCGCGTTCAAACTGGGGCACGGTTAGCTCTTTGAACAGTCGCACCGTCTCTTTCGTATCCTCAATTGCGTCCAGCAAACGGGTGCGTATCTGCGCCAACTCGCGTTCGTCCTGGACGAAGCTGAAGCCGCCCACGGTCATAGCCACCGGATGGGTATGACGTCCCACCACCGCTTTGCACAGATCATACGCCAGCTTCTTCAGGCGCATAGCCCGCAGCACGGCGTCCTTATCAATGTCAATCATCGGGAAGATGCTGGGCAACTCAAAGAAATCGGGGGCGGCCAGGAAATACACGTGAAGCACATGGCTGCCGATAATCTCGCCGTTGTAGGCCAGTCGGCGCAGCAGCAGCGTTTGCTCAGACAATTCGACACCGAAAGCCGCTTCCGTTGCTTTCAGTGCGGCGCAGCTATGGCTAATAGAACAAATTCCGCACACACGCGCGGCAATATGCACGACCTCCTCGTAGTCGCGGCCCCGCAGGATCGCCTCAAAGAACCGCGGCGCCTCAACGATCTCAAACCGCGCCTCTTCCAGGCGGCCCTCGGCTATGTTGACCACAATGTTACCGTGGCCTTCGACCCGCGTGAGGTGTTCAATATTGATATTAAGGCGGTCAGCCATCGGACTGGCTCTCCTCCAGCGACAATTCGGGCCAGTTGTTGTACACTCTGAACTTGCCCACAATCTCTTCCACGCTCAGACCGTACTTGGCCAGGACATCCTGGGCTGCATTCAGATTAGGCTCGTCCACCAGCCCGCGGCAGCCAAAACAGGTATGCCCGTAGCTGGTACAGATGGCATCACAGCCACAGCGCGTAACCGGCCCTAGACACAGCAAGCCCTTGTCGTACACGCAAAGATTATCTTTAAGTTTGCATTCCACACATACTGGCTGATTGGGCGGTTTGTACTCTTTGCCCATCAGGATATGCTTGAAGACAGTGAGAAACTCCGGCAGGCTGGCCGGGCAGCCGTTGACCTGGTAGTCAACCGGCACCACTGCACTGATCGGGCGGGCAGGGATGGTGTCAAACCACTCGGCTCTGTCACCGTAAACTATGTAAAGCACCTCATCCATGCTAAACTGATTCTTCAGGGCATTGTGGCAGCCAATAGTGGCACAGGCTCCCAGGGATACCAGAATGTCAGCGGTTTCTCGGATATGCTTGATGCGCTCAATGTCGGCCTCACGAGTTATGCTGCCTTCACAGAAGGCAATATCATAGTCATCGCTCTTCTCTGACATCGCCTCGCGCCAGGTGACAATATCCACCAGCTCGACCATATCTAGGAGCTGCTCTTCGAGACTGAGGACCTCCAATTGGCAGCCCTCACAGCAAGCGAAATCAAAGAAGGCCACACGGGGTTTGGTTTGTGTCGTCATTTTCGCAGCACCCTTTCGGGCCATATATTTTGCTGCTGTAGCATTCGGCATTCAGGGTTCAGGACCGATAGCCTCACCCCTGGCCCCTCTCCGTCCCGGAGAGGGGAAGAAGGCCCTCGGCACAGACCCTGCCGGTCGCCGCGAGTCCTGGGAGCCGTTAGCCGTGGCCTTTTCCCGGCTCTTGTCTCTCGCCTCCCGCTTCCGCCGTAGGCGGCGCCCAGGCTTCTACGGCTTCATCCAGTCCCTGTAAGTCCGAGTAGCAGAATACCGGGCCATCCACACACACATAAAGATTATTGAGCTGGCAGTGCCCACACTTACCTACTCCACATTTCATCCGCCTCTCCAGGGAGAAGTAGATATTCTCTGCCGCTATATTTTTGCCTAATAGTTCAAATGCGACGAAGCGATACATCACTGGTGGACCTACGGCAGCCGCCACCACTGTCTGAGCCGGCTCAATGTCAATATCCCGCAACGGCACGGTAACTACACCCACCGGCCCCGGCCAATCATCATCTGGCTGCTCCACAATGACATATAATTCTACATCGCCACGGTCAGCCCACGAATCCAGTTCATCTTTGAACAGCAACTCCTTCGGCAAGCGAGCGCCGTAGACAATTATCAGCCGACCATATTGCTCACGGTTTTCCAGAACCAGGTTAATCAACGGTCGCAGTGGGGGCAAGCCGATGCCTCCGGCCACAATAAGGATGTCTTTTCTTACCATTTCCTCGACGGGAAATCCGTGTCCGTAGGGGCCTCTGATGCCGACCCAATCACCGACTTCCAGGCGATGAAGCGCATTAGTCACGTTGCCGGCGGCACGCACGCACAGTTCGAAACTGCCAGTCTGGGTTGGCGACGAACAAACCGAGATAGGAGCTTCGCCCACGCCGAATACTGAGACCTGGACGAATTGGCCGGCCGCATGGCCCAGCACTTGACCATCGTCTAGCTGCAATTCCAGAAGCATCTCGGTACTGGTCAACTCATCGGCCCGCGTAATGTGGGCTATCGTTGGTTGATAGGTCTCCACATTCGCACTGGCAGAAAGTTGAGGGTCACTCTCAGACATTCCGTTTCTCCCGTTGCGCGTAGGCAATGAGGTCATTACTCACTTCCACCAGGTTAATGTCGGCGGTGCAGGCCCGGCTGCAGCGGCCACAGCCCGTGCAAAATGGCTGGCCGTATTGGGTATACAAGTAGAGGAATTTGCGATGCCAGCGGTGCCGCACCCGCTCCCAGCGTTCCCTGCGGAAGTTGTAGCCGCCCGCTACCAGCGCAAAGTCGGGCAACTGGCAGGAGTCCCAGGTGCGGATGCGCGTTCCGGTGGTCAAATCCAGATTGATATCATCATTGATGTCGAAGCAGAAGCAAGTTGGGCAAACCAGGTTGCACGAGCCGCAACTATAGCAGCGATCAGCGACTTTCTGCCAGACCTCAGTTAGCCCACCCTCGGCCAAAATATCCGCAAACTGCTCGACGGTGGTCTCAAGCTGGGCGGTGATGCGGCGTTGCTTCTCGCTCCGGAAGTATGCCGCATCAGCTTCATCCTCGTCCGTGGCCAGCAGTTGAGCGGTGTCACCAAGCAGCTTCTGGCCCCGAGGGGTGCGAACTTCAACCAGATAACCGCGCCCAATGGGGGTCAGGAACAAATCAGCCGGCCCGCGAGCCTGCTCTGTCCCTACAGAAGTACAAAAACAGTACTCATCCGGCCAGCAGTCCACGCCGATGATTGCTGTGGTCCGAGCGCGATTGGCCAGGTAGCGGCCGTCGGCGGCGTTATCCGAGTAGGCGATATCAAGCTGCTCGATAGCAGCCAGGTCACAAGGATGCACGCCAAGGAGCACAAATGGCCCCTGGTCGGTTATAGGCCTGACCTTAGCGGGATCTGGCCGACTGAATTCGAGAAACGGCTCACGCGGCGGGAAGAAGGCTTTCTTGGGCGGAAGGGTAGTGGTAACGTAATCCCAAACCAGTTCGTCGGCACTACGAAGCCAATCGAAGTAATAGAATCCCGGCTGCTGCTTGCGCTGCCTGGGGCCCATTACAGGCCACTGCCGTATCAATCGTTCAACAAGCGCGCACAGCTCGTCGTGTTCTATCACACAAATGGACATACCCAGGCTCCTTCAATCAGGCTGGTCAGTCCCCGGTGACGGAGATTCTTTCTCGAGGGTGGCCCTTAACTCCACGAGCCGTCTGATGTGGCCTTGCTCCTCGGAAATCACCTGGTCAACAGCTTCGCCTTCCGACGGGCGTACCAGTTGCTTCATCGCCGAGTAGAATAATATGGAATCTTTCTCAAATCCGATAGCCATGGCGATAGCCTGGAACGGATTCTCCACCCCTGTGGCTTGCTGGGCGCCGGCTTCTGGCTTACCGAAGACCCGCTCTTGAATTAGTGCCCTCATATAGGCTTGCAGTTCGCCCGGATAGGTCTCCGGCAATTCATAATGGGCCAGCGGTTCCTTCATGCGCCTGAATACCTCAATATGCCTCTTTTCCTCGCCAATCATGAACTCAAAGACTTCCCTGACCCGCACATCAGACGCCGCCTGCGCGCAAGCCTCATAGAAGGCCAACCCCGATCGCTCTATCTCAATGGCCATTTGCAACATCTCACTGGCCCGGAACATCGGTTGGGACTGCATTAGCTATCTCCTTTGTCCCCACTGGTGCCTACCCCTGTAGCGCCATCCCTGCGGTACAATCCTGTTTTCTGGTCGGATAATTCATATTTCTCAATAGCCAGGTGAAGTCCTTCTACTAATGCCGTGTACCCCCACATTATTTAGCTGGTGGACCATAACGGCTCGCAGGCAGGAATAATTGTGGCGGCGGGGAATATGAATTGCACTAGAGCGCTTGACTCGAGACCAAAGGGAGGAAGACAATGGCACAACAGGCAATGTTCTCGGCAAACCAGATGATTGATATCGCTATTCAGACTGAGCAGGCTGGCTATGCCTTCTATCAGGCGGCGGTTGAG
>JAUWJN010000165.1 GCA_030607655.1 bacterium | reverse complement strand
CCCTGTGCGGCTAGACACTAACAAGGCTGATTATGATACTACTGATAGACAACTACGACTCATTCGTCTACAATCTGTATCAGTACGTCGGCGAATTAGGCTACCAGCCGAAAGTAGTCCGTAATGATGCCCTGGACTGTAGGCAGATACAAGAGCTGGCGCCCTCCCACATTATCATATCGCCGGGACCATGTACGCCGCTGGAAGCCGGTATCAGCAACGAAGTCATTCGCCAATTCGCCGGCAATATACCGATTCTGGGCGTGTGTCTGGGTCATCAATGTATCGGCCACGTCTTCGGCGGCAGAGTGGTGCGGGCGCCCCGGTTGATGCATGGCAAGACTTCAATGATTCACCACACCGGTGTTGGTGTATTCCGCAATCTGCCCAGCCCTTTCCGCGCCACCCGTTATCACTCTCTGGTCGTGGAACCCGAGAGCTTGCCCGATTGTCTGGAAATCACCGCTACCACCGACTGGGAGGAGATAATGGGTCTGCGGCATCGCGACTTTTCTGATTGCCCCCTTGAGGGAGTTCAGTTCCATCCCGAGGCAATTCTGACCGAAGTCGGCCATGATCTGCTGCAGAACTTTCTGGACTATTGAGCATCTGTGCTCTCCTAGTGGAGGAGCTATTGAAATGTAGGGGCGAAACTTGCTGCTACGCAGCAAGTTCCGCCCGCCCGTCTCGACGGTAAGGCCACTTCAGCGCGGGGACAGCAACAGACAACAGCGGGCGGAAGATGAAATCAACTTCCGCCCCTACCGACGACAACGGCAATAACGGGCCGGCCTCCCGCCTTTGCTGCGAAGATAGCTTTGGCGGGCAAGCGCTTCGCTCGACATGGCCCCTCCGGACGACAATCGCGACACGAATGTCGCTCCTACAAGGTGTTGATAGTGGGACAAGTAATCTGGATAAACGGCAACTTGCAGTCTCCTGATGAGGCCCGCTGCTCCTGTCTGGACCGGGGTCTGTTATACGGCGACGGTCTGTTTGAGACTATGCGCGTCTACCAGGGTACTGTCTTCCGGCTAGACGCACATCTGCAGCGACTGGCGCACGGCGCGGAGATATTGAGTATTAAACTGCCGCTCAGTCACCAGGAACTGCGCCAGGCCGTCCAGGCTACAGTAGCCCACAGTCACTTGCCGAGTGGCTATGTACGTCTGACCGTGACCCGCGGTGTCGGCGGCCAGCCTTCAGAGTTGGATGCCAGTTCACCCTCAATAATGATATGGGTGCGCGACTTTGACGGCTACCCGGAGGAGTTATATGACCGGGGGATGTCAGCGATATTGGCCTCAACACGGCGCAACGAGCATTCGGTTCTTTCGCAAGTCAAGAGCCTCAATTACCTAGACAATCTGCTGGCCCGAGCCGAGGCGAAACAAGCCGGCGCTGACGAGGCGATTCTGCTGAATACTGCCGGTATGCTGGCCGAAGCCTCAGCCAGCAATCTATTCATCGTGGCAGAGGGCCGTTTGCTAACTGCACCGGTTGCGGCCGGCCCATTGCCCGGCATCACACGGGCCTGTATCATAGAATTGGCTGCGGCTCAGGGAGTTGACCTGAGCGAGGAGCCCTTATCAGTGGAGCAACTGCGCCAGGCCCAGGAGGCCTTTCTGACCAATAGTCTTATGGAAGTAATGCCCCTGACCCAGTTTGAACGCCAACTTATTGGCGCGGGGAAGATAGGACCGGTCACCCAGCAGATAGGAGACGCGTACCGGGCACTGGTCGCCGCCGAGATATCCGAGGTTTGACGCCACTAGCCCAGATTGCGATGTGAAGGTTAATGCAGTCAGACTGCCGAAATCCAGGCATAGCTGCGGAAATCTAGTACTATGGACGGAGGGAGCCCCATGGAGTCGGATATCCCCAGTGAGAGGCGAACTGAAAGGCTTGCGGTGCCCTTGCGCCAGCCACAGATTGAAGCCGCTGAGAGATTGCATGGGAGGCTTGAGGGGTGGACAGCGTGCGAGCGAGCTTTCGAAGAATTGCGGCGGGACCTCCCGGGCTATTCGTGCGAGGCTGTCCTGGTGAAGGCAGCAGCGATCGACAGGCTCTACGCCACCAATGTGCGTGGTCAAGCTATCCATCAAGTGGTGTGTCGTATTGCTGAGGTCATGCGGAGGCCCCCCGAAGACCCTGTCGCAGTTGTTGAGGCGATTATTGGGGAACAGGGCGTAGGTAAGCGGTACCCAAGCTTTGCCTCAAAGTTTGCCCACTTCTTCATCGACCCAGAACGATTCCCGATTTATGATAAATTCTGTCGCAGGCAGACTGCGTACCACCTGGGGCGACCGATACAGGAGTCGTATAGTGCCTTGTATCGTGGCGTGTGTGACCTCGTCAAGGGCTCAGGCCTCTCGCCTTCCTTCCGCGAGCTCGACCATTACCTCTGGCTGGCGGGGACCTATCACGATTTCCGCGACAGAGGCAAGAGGAACTTCAACGCTGAGCTTCTCGCTCTGTTCCGAAATGAATCACCTGAAGTAGAGCGAGACCGTAAGGCTTTGTTACCTGCACATTGGTGATGATTCCCTGCTATGAGTTTAAGTACTACTAAATGGGCCGCAACCATCGCAATCTTCATCATCGGGGCCTTGGCGATCCCAGCGTTGGGGGCTGAGCCGACGCCGGAGCCTATTTGGTGGAACTTTGAAGGCCCTGAGCACGACTGGTCTCCCACTTCCATTGATCCCGGCTCGACCGCGGTGGAGGTAAGTACCAAGCAGGCAACTGAGGGCTGGGGGGCGCTGAAAATTGAAGGTAAGCTCCCAGGTAGCTTTGGGGCTGCTTACCAGCCGTGGCGTAATTGGGAAGTCTACGACCAGCTCTCATTCGACATATATCTGCCGGCGGACATACCCCAAGACTTCGACCTCCAGATCTACCTCAAGGATTGTCATTACTACTGGTACCAGTGCCATCCCTACCGGAATCTGCCGACCGGCGAGCCGATCGGCCGACGCCGTCCCGGCCACTGGGCGCATATTGTCGTTGATTTGAGTTATAACTCGGCTAGGTGGGAGCCGGCCGGCCATCGTAAGAGTTGGTATGATGCTACCTACTGCCCGCGAGAGTTTGGCTTTCGCTTCTTTGGCTCTACCTCCTGGCAGGGCGCGGTCTACATTGACAATTTAGCTATCGGCGGCTATGCCCCCCCGCTGGGCCCCTTCCCCGCCGATCGGCCCACCCGCGTTACCTACGATCTGGCACCCGCGGCTAACACGGCCAGCGTTGCTGAATATGAAAAGTTTGAGATAACCTGGCCCGTGCAGCAACGTTATACTAATCCCTATGACCCGAAGGTCGTGGATGTGGCGGGACACTTCTTGGCTCCGGACGGCACTAAGCTCACCATACCGGGTTTTTATTATCAGCACTTCGAGCGCCGCCGCACTGACGAGGGCTATGAGCGGCTAATTCCCGTCGGTCCGCCGTGCTGGAAGGTACGTTTTGCGCCCCGCCAGCAAGGCCGGTATCGCTACTATATTTCCCTTGACGATGCTCTCGGCCAGCGCCGCTCGCGCCTGGCGGAGTTCCTCGCCACCGCGCCGGTGCATCCGGAGGGCTATCTGCGCATCAGCCACTCCGACCCGCATTATTTTGAATTTGGCAACGGGGACTACTTCTATCCGCTGGCCATCAATATGCGCGACGGCGGCGACCAGGCCGAGGCGCAGGCGGGCACCTATGCCTTTGACCACTTTTTCGAGCTGTTTGAGCGGGAGGGCATAAACCTGGTGCGCACCTGGATGTGCGCCTGGTGGGGCGCAATTGAAGGAGCTGACGAATACCACTCCCGCTTCGCCGGCCTGGGCCGGTATTCTATGTACAATGCCTGGCGGATGGATTACGCGGTGGACCTGGCGGCCCGGCATAACGTTTATCTGCAGATTAGCTTCAATAGACACGGGCAACTACGGCGGGACAAATTCGATGCCGAGTGGCGCTATAGCCCTTACTCAGTCAATAACGGCGGCTTCCTGCCCAGCCCGGCGATGTTCTTTAGCAGCGAGCGAGTTAAGGAGCTGTTTCGCCAGCGTTACAGATACACAGTCGCCCGCTGGGGTTACAGCCGCAACATAATGGCCTGGGAGCTGTGGAATGAGGTGGACCTGACGGAGGGATACCGGGAGGCGGAAGTAGCCGCCTGGCACGCCGAGATGGCCGATTACCTGCGCCGCATTGACCTCTGGCAGCATATCATCACTACCCACGTCTGCTTGTATTGGAGCTTTGGCGATGAGCTGTGGCGACTGCCGCAGATAGAGTTTATTCAGGCTGACTCATACTGGAAGCGCCGCGACGTGGGGATGAACGAGGCCTTCCTACCAAAAATGCGTTATCACAAGCCCTTTATGTTCATTGAATATGGCCCCAAGACGGCGGAGCTGCCCGTCCCTGAATCCCGGTGGCGGCAGGAATTTCGCTGTGGCCTGTGGGTGTCAACGATGATGCCGTGGTCAGCATCGGCCGCCTTCTGGTATCACGAAGACTGGGAGAAATACCGCCTGTACGAATACCAGCGTGCGCTGCGGGCTTTCAATCAGGGCGAGGACCGTCGGGGTCAGAATCTCCGAGTAACTCGCGCCCGAGTCCAGCCGGACAACTGGTTAGACATTCAAGCGATGCAAAACGAGACCCGTGCCTATTTTTATGTGTATAACTACGATAATTTGGGCCGCGGCAGTCCTGTCGAGGTAGGTGAACCCATTGCCGACGGCCAGGTGACCCTGACCGACCTAGAAGACGGCACTTATACAGTGGAATTCTGGGATACGCTGACGGGCACCATCAGCCAGCAGACTACACTTGAAGTTACGGGAGGAGTGGCAACTATCGCCTTGCCACCGATGTCTGGCGACCTGGCGGCCAAAGTGAAGAAGCAGTGAGCCATCTAGTCCGGCCTGCCGCCCTGGTCTAGTCTTCGCCGGGCATCAGTCTTTGCATCAGACTGCCCAACAGCTCCACAAAACTGTCCTTCTTGCCCATAAATACCCCATCATATTCACTGATGCGGGCGATATCCGCCACCGTATCAGCCTGGCCCGTCAGCACCACTACCGGGATATGCTTCCACTCGGGGCTGGTCTTGAGCGCCTCCAGTACTGCCCACCCATCCATTATCGGCATTACTATATCCAGGATAATGGCCTTATAATCCTCCCCTTCGCCACTGGGGGCCGCCAGCTTCTCCAGAGCCTGCTTGCCATTTTGCGCGGTGTCGGTCTCAATGCCGTACTGGGCCAGAGCACTGCCCACGGCGGCCAGGATAGAGGGGTCATCATCTACAACTAGTACCTTAGCCATAGTTATCCACTCGCCTCAAAACAGGATATAACGCTACTGCATACGTTCGTGTAGCGCCTGCTGGGTACGCCGCTCAAATTCTCGCGCGTGGATTGCCTCCCGCTTATCATATTCACGCTTACCGCGGCACAGACCCAACTCAATCTTGGCATATCCCGACTCCGAAAAATACATGCGTAGAGCAATCAGCGTATAGCCCTTCTGTCGGACTCTGCGGTGCAACCGCTCTATCTGCGACTTATGCAGCAGCAGTTTGCGCGACCGATAGGGATCAGGATTACTGCGGCTCGCGGGCTTGTACGGAGCAATGTGCATATTATGCAGCCATACCTCGCCATTCTCCACTGCGGCATAGGCCTCCTGCAGACTGACGTGATGAGCCCGCACCGACTTGACCTCACAGCCCGCCAACACAATGCCCGTGTCTATCCTGTCTTCTATAAAATACTCGTACCCCGCCCGCCGATTTGTCGCTACCGTGCGTTCTGCCACTGACACTCCTGCGTCCCAACCGTCAAGAATGTCACCTTTAGGGGAGCGAAATCCGGGCAAATAGTCAAGCGGGGTAAGACAAGTGGACAGTCGTCAGTGGTCAGTGGACAGAAACGACAAGCGTGCACGGCCTTGTCCGTCGTTGTCTGCCGTTGTCTGCTGTTGTCTGCCGTTAATCCCCCTCTCCGGCACGGAGAGGGGCCAGGGGTGAGGCATCTGTTCACTGCCCCGCGAATTGACGGCACAGCCCCGCCCTGCTATCATAGGCCACAGTGACCACTTATGCCCACCCACCGCATAATCTTCGCTGACAGCCGGCAGATGACTGAGGTTGACGACCAGTCAGTGCACCTGGTCGTCACCTCGCCACCGTACTGGTGCATCAAGGACTACGCTCATCCGGGGCAAATCGGTTACAATCAGTCCTACGAGGAATACCTGGCCGACCTGGGGCAGGTGCTCGCCGAGTGTTACCGTGCGCTCTGTCCGGGCTGCCGGGCAGCAATAAACATTGGTGATCAGTACCTCCGCGCTGCCGAGCAT
>JAUWJN010000008.1 GCA_030607655.1 bacterium | reverse complement strand
GTGGTGGAGGTCAAGCGGGAGGAAGCTCCCTTTATGCTCTCCACCGCCGAGGCTCACACTCTGCTAACGGCACTGCCTGAGAATATGGCCTACGTTGTGATCCATAACAGCGTGGACAGCGGGGCTTTATACGAGCTGGGAGTAGCCCTGGATAGGCTACGAGTAGCCGGCGCGGCGCTGCCTTTCTATCTATTCGCCGCCCAGTTTCGCCAGCCGGCGGTCCTAGCCCATCCCCTGTGGGCCGCCGAGGTCATGAGCCAGCCGCTGGGCGCCATTGACCTGTACGCAATAGAGTAGCAGTGCGGGAGCGGAAGATGTGCTATAATCTGTCTAATCGGCCCTTCGGCTCCGTTCAGGAGGGAGTAAATGAAAGCTGTGTCTGAACAACAACTGCGCATTGGCTTGCCTAAAGGTAGTCTCCAGGAGGCTACTATTGCGATGTTCACCAAGGCGGGTTTTAGCATATCGGTGGACGAGCGCCAGTATAAGCCCGATTTCGATGATGAAGAGCTGTGGGGTGTGCTGCTGCGCGCCCAGGAGATACCCACTTATGTGGCCAAGGGGATACTGGACTGCGGCCTGACTGGACTGGATTGGATTCGGGAGTGCGGGGTGGAGGATAAGGGGAAGCAGGAACCCAATAAGGTCAATAAGGTCGTGGAGGTTTGCGAGCTAATCTACGCCAAGAAGGGCATGCGGCGCTACAAGTGGGTGCTGGCCGTCCATGAGGATTCTGATATCCAGTGCCGCGAGGATCTCGCCGGCAAGCGCATAGCCACAGAGCTGGTGGAGGTGACCAAAGAATACCTCGCGGGCAAGCGCATAGCCACAGAGCTGGTGGAGGAGACGAAACAATACCTGCCTGAGCCTGAGCACGTGGTGCGTGCGGACGTGATCTTCTCCTGGGGAGCCACCGAAGCCAAGTGCCCCAACCTGGTGGATGCCATTGTAGAGGGCACGGAGACCGGTGCTACCCTGGCAGCGAATAATCTGCGGGAAGTGGACCTCGTGCTTGAATCCACCACCAAACTCATTGCGAATCCGCAGGCCTGGGAAGATTCCTGGAAGCGCCAGAAGATTGAGAATATCGCCCTGCTGCTTCAGGGAGTGCTGGACGCGGAACTGAAGGTGGGCTTGAAGATGAACGTGGCTCGCGAAGACCTGGAAGCGGTGCTAGCCGTACTGCCTGCCCTCAAGCGGCCGACGGTCTCTCCCCTGGCCAACGGCGACTGGGTAGCAGTAGAGACCATTGTGGACACGGACGAGGTGCGCATCCTTATCCCTCAACTGAAAGCTGCCGGCGCCCAGGGCATCATTGAGTATCCGCTGAATAAGGTAATTATGTAACAGATGGTCTGCAAAAGGACATGGTACGGATGGAGGACGCAAGCCTAGCAAATCAGGATGTTGCCGAGGGCCAGGGTCCAGCGCTGATCTTGGCGGGGCCAGGGACCGGCAAGACATACACACTTGCGCGCCGCGTCAAGTATCTCGTGGATGCAGAGGGGGTAGACCCTGACGAGATCACTGTAATAACTTTCACTCGCGCGGCTGCAAGGAATATGAGGGAGACGCTAAGCCGGAGCGACGCTAGCAAATCCTACGTGGCATGGAAGCAGCAGCCCAAGCTAATTTGCACAATGCACAGCCTGGGCCAGCGGATCATTGCTGAAAACGCCGAGAAGTGTGGACTGTCTCGTGACTTCCGAGTTGTCTCGGCGGGCCAAGTGGCCTTGAGGCAGGTATCCTTGAGGGATGTTCTAATGGACGACGCAGCCCAGTTGACGGGCTGCGAGCGTACATACGCCAGGGAGACTGCAGATTGTCGGCAAAGGGGAGCATGTGATCCTGGTGACCAAAGGAAGTGTCATATCTGCGAACAATATAGGGAGATCCTGCGCTTATGTGACGCCCTTGACCACGATGATCAAATCCTGTTGGCTTGTGAGCTATTGGAAGACCAGGCAATTCTTCAAGAGTACCAGGCGAAGGCCAAAAACCTACTAGTGGACGAATACCAGGATATCAACGCGGCTGAATACAAGTTCATCAGACTACTTAGTGCTGGCCAGGAGGATGGGCTTTTCGTGGTGGGTGACGACGATCAGAGCATCTACTCCTGGCGTGGGAGTTCACCTGAGTTCGTCAGGTCGTTTGAACGTCATTTTGGACCGCAGGCCACCGTTTCCAGGCGCTCGAAGTGCTGGCGCTGTCCTCCAAGCATCTTCCAAGGCGCCGAAGCTATGGTCGCAAGGCATAATCCTGAACGGGCCGAGAAGTTCGTTACAGAATTCCAGTCCGACTCGGCGCAAAGGATAGCGATCCACAGCGTCGCCAGTGACCAGAAGGAGGCACGCATCATCGCGAGTATGGTCGCGACGCGGCAAGATTCCGGGCAATCAGTTATCATCGTTCCGGGCAGGCGATTCATACCAGACATCGCCAGAGAACTCCAGTACCGCGACATTGCCTACGACGCCGTTTATGGCGAACCCCCGAGCGGGCTTGTGGTTCTGGATGTTGTTAGACGTTGGCTTGAGGACCCTGACGACAGTTTGAGCTGCCGAGAGCTGATTCAATCTCTTGTTGACAGAGGAGCCTTAGGCGACATTGGGCCACGCGTGCGCAAGCCGGAGAAGGTGAAAGCAAGAGAGGAAGTTCTGGGAAGAATCAGCATGCTATGGCAAGCGGTATTCCGGGGCGAACGTTCGTTGTGGTCGGCTCTGCAGAAAGCAGCGTCACAGGGCGATGAGTTCTTGGGAGAAGTGGCAAGCATGCTCGAACAAATCCGGGCCGCAGCCGAGGCGCCTTCGGACGGCGTAGTTACCTTTGTGTCGGTAGTCGCCAAGGCCCTGCGACCTTGGCCATCGCTCAGGCACTTCCTGGATGATGTTGCAGAAGCGGCAGAGGCCGAAGTCTCACGCACCTATTCTGCAGCCCCACCGGTACAGATACTAACTCGGGAGGCCGTTAAGGGACTCCAAAAAGACTACGTATTTGTCGTCGGGTTAGAGGAAGGTTTATGGCCAAGTTCGACGGCCTCACGACAAAGAGAGGAACAGAGTCGATTGCTTTACGTGGCAATGACTAGGGCTAAAGAAGAGGTGCATCTTTTTCATGCGCGAAAGAGGTCGGCAGCCAAGAGTTTCATGCAGCAGAAAGGTTCCTATCAGCCGCCGAAACGTTCCTCGTTCTTGGATTCTATTCCCGAGGAGTATTGTGAAGACGTGGCGCATTGGGGTTAGTGTTTGACTACTAGACCAAGATTGTGACACGTTGAGCATATGCCTGGTCAACGCCAGTCTTAGCCGCACCGCCGGTGCCCAGGGGATCATTGAGTATCCGCTCAATAAGGTGATTGTCTAATTCCCACGCCTGCTGCCCATATGACACATCTGGCAGACCATTTCCACCCATAAGGTGAGTGAGTCACCAATGTCCATTGTAGATTTTGACAGGCTTTCCAAAATCATTGAGATACCTGCACCCGCACGCCAATTATTGGCAAGGCCCGAGAAGCAGATTAGCTTTGCGCTTAGTCTGCCCCTGGGTGATTCGTTCTTCTACGCGGATGCCCATGTCGTGTACCATAATACCGCCCGGGGAGTAGCTAAAGGCGGCATAAGATTTCATCCTGATGTCACCTTGGAAGAAACGCAGAATCTAGCCGAGCTTATGTCCCTGAAGACGGCGCTGACCAATATGCCCTTTGGCGGGGGCAAAGCCAGTATCAAGGCAGATCCAGAGAAACTGACCTTGCTGGAGAAAGACAGCATCATCAAAGAGTTTGTACATATGATTCGCAAGGAATTCTTTTATCCGATAGACTACATCCCGGCCCCGGATATGGGCACCAACCCCCGCGATATGGCGATAATTTATGGTGAGACCCATATCCCTGAAAGTGTGACCGGCAAGCCGCCCCGTAATGGGGGATTACCGGGGCGCCGGGAGGCTACCGGCCGAGGTGTAGCAAGAGCTGTGGAAATGGCTGCGGAGAGATTGATTAGTAAGCCGCTGGCGGAGGTCACCGCGGCGGTTCAGGGGTTTGGCAATGTGGGTAGTTGGACCTGTAAGTTTCTCCACGACAAGGGCGTGCGAATAGTGGCGATATCAGATATTGAGGGCGGCCGTTATGATGAAAATGGCCTAGACGTGGCCGGCCTGATGGAACACGTCACGCCCGGGGGCTACCTACCAGAGTCGCAAGCTAATGCGATAAGTAACGCTGATCTGTTGGCCCTGCCGGTAGACGTGCTAATCCCCGCAGCTTCGGGGGAAGTAGTGGACGGTGAAAATGCTGATAGCGTCAGCGCCAAGCTCATCGTGGAGGGTGCTAATCATCCTCTGACGGCAGAGGCCGACGCCATCCTGGCGGATAAAGGCATTCCTGTGGTTCCTGATATCTTGGCCAACAGCGGGGGAGTAGTCGCCTCCTACCTGGAATGGCGAGGAGCTAAATCAGGTACTATGACTAAGCAGCAGGAGACCTACCAGGCTGTGGAAGAAAATATGTGTGAAACGTTCACTCGCGTGGCGGACTTCGCGGGCGATGAGATGCCCCTGCGTACGGCAGCTTGGGCATTGGCCGTCCAGGAGTTGGTGGAAGCTATGGCCGACAAGGGCTGGTATTAGGCGGCATCTTCACAGTAGTGTTTTCAGCTTTTCAATGGTGCTAGAAGTACTATGAGTGACGGTTGCAATAGCTCAACCTCGCTTCCTTCCCCACCACGCACCCCGGCTGGTGGCCCGCGGGTGGATATGACCCAGGGCCTGCTGCTGCGGCAGATTATCTATCTATCCTGGCCGATAGTAGTTGGCTCCCTACTGCAAGTGGCGGTGGGGATAGCGGACATCAAGATGGTCGGGGTAATAGGTTCAGATGCCATCGCCGCGGTAGGTATGGGCCGCATTGTTGTATTCACCCTCATTGCCATAGTCTTCGCCGTCTCCACCGGCGTGCAGGTGCTGGTGGCGCAGTATTCGGGTAAGGGGGACCGCGCTAATGCTGATGCCACCGTCAAGCAGGGCCTCATAGCAATTGTTCTGGCCAGCCTGGGAGTCATCACGCCGGTCGGTCTGGCCCTGTCCGGCTGGATTATGGCCCGCTTGGGGGCAACTGAGGCGGTGATGGTTCACGGGGTGCCGTATCTGCAGATATTATTCGGCGGCATGGTGTTCATATTGCTCAGCTTTGTTATCACCGCCGCCCTGCAGGGTGCCGGTGATACGCTGACCCCTCTTATCCTGCTGCTGGGGGCCAACGCCCTCAACATATTGCTGAATTACCTGCTTATCTTTGGCGTAGGACCTTTCCCCCGCCTGGGAGTACCGGGAGCGGGTGTGGCCACCATAGTATCACGCTTTCTGGCCACTCTTGCCGGTCTTGTCATACTGATGTCAGGGCGGTTCGCGGTGACCGTTCATCTGCGCCGCTCCTGGGCGATCCGCTGGGACCTGTGGCGGAAGATATTCTATTTGGGGATTCCAGCCGCCATTCAGGGCTTCACTCGCAGTGTTGCCTTTATGGCCCTCATCAAGATACTGAGCCTGACCCCCGCCGCGATGTATGCTGTCTCTGCTTACACTATAGCCGGCCAAATCCGCGGCATAACTATAATGGTTGGCCTGGCCCTGATGGCCGCCGCCACTACCGCTGTGGGCCAGAATATGGGCGTGGGCGATACCCAGCGGGCGGCTGCCAGTGGGTGGCTGTCAGCAAGGCTCGCCGGTGGTTTCAGCATCGTGGCCGCTATCACCTACGCGCTGCTTGCGCCGGCGCTCATCAAGCTGTTCACCACTGACGCCCAGGTGATACGCATCGGCACTGAGGCACTCATAGTCCTGGCAATCTCCGAGTCCTTCCTGACCGCTGGTATGAGCCTGTCCGGTTCCCTACGGGGCGCGGGTGATACTTACTCGCCCTTATACATCAGCCTGGCATGCACTACGGTGCTGGGACCGCTAGTCTGTTATCTACTTGCTATTGTCTTAGAGATGGGGGCAATGGGGGTGTGGATTGGTTTCGATATTTCGGTGGTGGCTCAGCTCTTAATACTGGCCTGGAAATTTGGCCAAGGCCACTGGCAGCAGATTCGGCTCACCTAATGCTGCCTACTGCGTCATCTGGGCCGATAGCTCGGCCAGGGCGCGGGGCGGCGGTGCAAGGGGAGCGGAACGGACTAGGTCCCGGCTCGCATTGCCGTTGTCATCTGTAGGGGCGGAAGTTGCAGAGCATCTTCCGCCCGCCGTCGTAGGAGCGACATTCGTGTCGCGATTGTTCTTCTACCTCACCACCCGGGTCGCGGCAAGAATGCCGCTCCTACCATATCAGCACGTCTGAGGGATGATTATCCCGCCATCTGGGCCGATAGCTCCGCCAGGGCGATGAAGTTGCGGGCGGCAAGCTCGGTGTAGGGCCCTGCGGCGGTGCCCCCCAGAATGAAACCATCAGGCCCCGCCTTATTGATAAGCTCACGGCCCATCTGCAGTACTGTCTCAGTGGGCAGCTTGCTGAGCACTTCCATATCGTCAAGATTACCTACCAGGCAAATTCTGTGGCCGATGCGCTGCTTGGCCTCAGCAATATCACAGTCACCCCACGGGGGTGCTTCCAGTGGGTCAATAGCATCAATGCCTATTTGCAGTAGTTGGTCATAGTATCTGGTCATCGGTCCATGATTATGGAAGTAGGTGATGCCGTCGTACTCGTGAATTATATCAACCAGCCGGCGGTCAGGCTCCACTACCAGTTGCTGATAGGCCTGGGGCCCCAACTGTACTGAGACATATTCCCCTCCGTAGATTCTAAGCGCTTTTACGCCCGCCTCGCATAGCTGACGGTAGTAGTAACACAGCCGCTCCGTGGCTACCTCCACGAATTCAATCATCTTCTGTGGTGCATCCGCCCACAGCAGGCAAAAGTCTTGGGGGGAAAACATCTCAGCTACCCAGTTGACCCCGTCGCCACTGCTGACCATCACCAGGCCCTTCTCCCCTAGCTTCTCTGACCGATAATGGTACTTATGCGTATCCACCTGTACCGGCTCGTAGGGCATGGCCAAAATCTTGTCTGCATCTTCGGCGCTTTGACAGGCGAATTTCACCTGAGCCGAAGTTATAGCAGTGCGCCGCCTGACCGACTGCAAGGGTCCCTGGGGCGTCTCGTATACGGTTATGGTCTGGTCACCCTCTGTTTCCGTATGCACACGAGCCGCCCGGCCCAGCACCGCATCACCCTCACAATACACATCTAAGAAAATATCCGTGCATTCAATGAGCTGCTGCCCCAGCTCACTTTCCGGGTCAATCGTACCCATACCAAAGGGCGCGCCCGGCACGCGGTCGGGCGTACCCCGCCGCAGTGCACAAAGCAGACGCTGGCGAGAGGTCATTATTGGTACTCCTCTTTTAGTAGTGCGAAAAAAGTTGCCGATAGGAAGGATAACTTGGTTGCTTAGCGAATTATAGCATATAATAGGTTCTTGCCGAAATGTCCCTGATCACGAACACTAATTAGGAGGTAATAACAATGAAGGAAGTTAGAGTTGCCTTAGTCGGGTATGGCTTTATCGGCCGGTGTCACACTGTAGCCTACCGGCAGGTGCCGTTTTACTATCCGGATATAGAGGCCCGGCCGGTGATGACGGTGCTGTGTGATGCCAACGAGGCGCAGCTTGAGGCCGCAAAAGAGCAGCCAAGCTGGCAGGAGTATGAGACGGATTATGAGCGAGTGCTAGCGCGAGACGACATTGACCTGATTGACCTGTGCGTGCCGAATAATGTCCACGTGCCAATGGCCATCCAGGCCGCCGAGGCCGGTAAGCACGTCATCAGTGAGAAACCGCTGGCCCTCAGCTTGGCCGAGGCTCGCCAGGCCCTGGCCGCCGTCCGGAAAGCCGGCGTCATCCATATGATCTGCCACAACTACCGCCGCGTCCCCGCCATAGCCCTGGCCAAGCAGATGATTGAGGAGGGCACATTGGGCACCATCTACCACTGGCGCGCTACCTATCTGCAGGATTGGCTGCTGGATCCGACCGCCCCGTTGGTGTGGCGGTGTAAGAAGGAGATAGCTGGCTCCGGAGCGATGGGCGACCTGATGGCGCATAGTATTGACCTGGCCCTGTGGCTGGTGGGCGATATTGAGCGAGTAGTCTGCGATATGGAGACCTTTGTCAAGCAGCGCCCACTGTTGTCAGCTTCCGGCACTGACGTGGGTCTGGGAACCCAGGCGGCCGAGGAACAGATGGGCGATGTTACAGTAGATGATGGCGCCATTGCGCTGGCCCGCTTTGCTAATGGTACTATGGGGACCTTTGAAGCCACCCGCTTTGCCCCGGGCCGCCGCAATTTCAACGTCTTTGAGATTAACGGCTCTAAGGGCAGCGTGCGTTTCAACCTGGAGCGGATGAATGAGCTGGAGTACTACAATGTTGACGACCCTGGTGGCCGCCAGGGCTTCGAGGCTATACTGGTCACTGAGCCGTGTCATCCGCATATGGGCCTGGCTGACGGCATGTTCCGCTTCTGGCCGCCGGGGCACATCATCGGCTACGAGCATAGCTTCATCAACACCATGGCTGCCATGGTTAACGGTATCGCCACCGGCGAGAATCCGCGCCCCAGCTTCGAGGACGCCGTCAAGGTCCAGGCCGTCCTGGAGGCCTGCGAGCAAGCCGCCCAGAGCAAGGCGTGGGTAGAGGTCGAGAAGGGGTAGAATAAAGGTGCCCAACGGCAGAAGGCTCCGAGGCATCCACGCTGAACAAGCTATTGCAGCCTTCATTAGAGCGGGTGGTGAGGAGCGAGGCGGCAAGGGCAGTCATTGCAATATCAAGATGCCTAATGGCCAAATAATCACTATTCCCCGCCACGGTGAACTTAAGGTCGGGTTGTTGAGGGCCGCAGTGCATCGTGCGGGCCTGACGGTGGAGGAGTTTGAGGCGTTTCTGTAGGAGGTTGAGAAATGGAGTACACATTTGTTATTCACAAGGCTGAAGAGGGAGGCTATTGGGTGGAAGTGCCTGCCTTGCCAGGCTGCTACAGTCAGGGGGAGAGTATGGACGAAGTACTGAGCAATGTGCGGGAGGCCATCGCAGCATACATCGCGGCCCTCGAAGAAGATGGACAGGAGGTTCCCACTGAAGATAGTATACTCGTAGGCCGAGTTGGCGTAGCGTCCTCTTAACATTTGGGGAGCGGAACGAGGTCTGCAAGCAAGCCGCCCAGCAGCAGGGATGGCAAGAAGTCGAGAAAGGATAGGCTGGCATCTGACACTAGGTGTATTGCAGCGTCAATATAGGCAAGCAAGAACAGACGGAGGTGAGCAAATTGTCGCGCCGAATCAAAGTGGTAATTACCCGCGAGGAGGACGGGTATGTGGCGTATCCATTGGGTCTGCGGGGAGTTGTAGTGGCCCAAGGCGATACCTATGAGCAGGTGCTCAGCGAGATAACCTCGGCCATTGAGTTCCATATCGAGACCTTTGGCCCCGAGGCGCTGGCGGACGCGATTGAGCCGCAGGAGGCCTTCATCGCTGAGACTGAGGTGGTGGTATGAGCCGAAAGTTCCCTGTAGATGCCCCCAAGACTCGCGTCTTAAAGGCTCTACGACGGCTCGGCTTTGAAGTAATACGTGAGGGGAACCACATCGCTTTGTCTCGGACAGAACCCGATGGCACGCGTACACCAATGACTATTCCTAACCATCCAATATTGAAGGCTTCAACCTTGCGGACGATCTGCACTCAGGTCGGCATATCGCGGGGTGAATTCTTAGAGGCATACGAGCAGTCGCGATAGGTAGATAGAGGATAGTATGCTCGTAGGCCGAGTTGGCGTAGCGTCTTCTTAGCCTTTGGGGAGCGGAACGAGGCCGGCGAGCAATCCGCCGACAGGAAGAGTTAGGTGGGTGTCGAGAAGATTTAGAGCCAAGTTGCTCTTAGAATATATGCGCAAAGGAGATGGGTGAAATGCCGAGGATGCAAAGTATGGTTGCAGGCGTAGTGTTATTGGCGGTGGTGGCGGTGATAGCGGGATGTGGTGGCGGCAGTTCGCATGCACCCATGCCGCAGGCAGTGACTCCACCTCAGCATGTTGTGCCATCAGACGTAGTTTACCCGGCTGACGCCTACTTCCTGGGCGACCTGGACGAAGATGGGCTAGCCTCGGTGGGTGATGCCATCAAGATTCTGCGCATCGTGGTGAGCCTGGATGATCCTGACCCGCGGGCCGACGCCAACCAAAACGGCAGTACCGATGTCGGTGACGCTATCCGGGTACTGCGCTGTGTAGTGCGCCTGGATGCGTGGCCGATTGCCACGAGCGTCGACGACACGGGCGGGACGGTCATTGTGGCCGATGGTGATGTGGAGTTGGACTTCCCCGCGGGCGCATTGGCCGAGGACACTGTGATAGAGGTGGAGGCTACCACATCGTACCCCGCCGACCCCGACATTGTCCCGGGAGCGGTCTACGAGTTCGGCCCCCCCGGCACCACATTCGCGCAACCGGTGCAGGTCACCATCGCCTACGCCGCTGCTAATATCCCTGGTGGAGTTCAGGAAGAGAACCTGGGGCTGTGTAAGGTAGAAGGTGGCGTCTGGGAGGCAGTGGCAGGCAGCACCGTAGATACCACCGCCAAGACGGTCACTGGTGCTACTGATAGTTTTAGTATCTATGGGGTTGGCGCCAAGGCAGGGGAGGCGGCGGCGATTCGCCAACTGTACGAGGATTTTGCTGCGGCCTGCAATGCCGGTGACATTAACGCCTTGAGCAACCTCATCTCGGATAGCTACTTGAATGACGGGGAGCTAAAGAATGATTTTGTGGATGATATGGAGGAGTCGTTCAACGAACAGCCAGACCTGCAGATTAGCTTCACCATTCAGCAAATAGAGGTGCAGGATAGCCACGCTACCGTTCATGTGACTTTTGAAGTAACCTTTGCGGAGGGCACGGAGACATTCACCGAGCCCGCCCCGCCCGGGGAAGAGAATCCGCTGGGGGTCGCCTGGCTGCTCAAAGAAGGCGATAGTTGGCTGGTCTACGGCGACCAGGAATGGTATTCAATTGGGGCGTTTTCTGTCTACCACCCGCAGACTGGCAGCGGCCCATACTACGCTGAGTTCTTCGTTTGCGACCCGGCTGACAGGCTGTCTTCAGGCAGTGTTTCTGGGCCGGGTCTAGCCGGCACATTGCCGTTGTCGCCGGAGTTACACTGGGAGGAAGTCAAGTGGTGGGGGAATGTGGCGTTCGGTTCTGCGCCTCCACCCGCTCCCAATGAGTATAGCTTCACTCTCGTGGACGCAGACGGCACCACGACATGGACGGCGACAATTCAGGACTATTTTACCCAGTCCGCTGTCAATATGAGACCGAACAACGAAACCGTTAGTGCCGCTAACCTCGTATTCACGTGGGATGAGTGTCCCGAGGCAGTGGAGTATGGTTTTCAGCTACACCGAGGCGATGATTGGCCAGGTCAGGAGGTCTGCCAGCAGTATGACTCCGTGCCTAACATCCCCTACGCGGGGCCACCGTTGGAGCCTGGAAACTATATCTGGCTCGCCTGCATGGACAATGCTAATGGCAATCAGTCATTGACCAGAGGCGAGTTTACGGTCGCCCCCTAGTCGATCTGGGCCGGGGGTTGTTCTAAGAGAATACAAAACTAAAGGAGGTCACAGATAATGAAAATTGGAGCGTTGACGGTGCCGAAAGCTGATTTGCCGTTGGCGGAGGCGTTGGACTGGTTTGCAGAGGCGGGTGTAGAAGCGGTGGAGATTGGTACGGGTAACTATCCACCCGATTCCCACTGCAATCCCACCGAGCTTAATGCCAGCAAGCGTAAGCGGGACGCCTTTATGAAGGCCATCCAGAGCCGGGGGCTGGAGCTGTCAGCCCTGTCCTGCCACGGCAATCCGCTGCATCCCAACAAAAAGATTGCCACGGCGCATCATCAGGTCTGGCGCGAGACAGCCAAGCTGGCTAACAAATTGGGGGTAGAGTGCGTGAATCTCTTCTCGGGCCTACCCGCAGGAGGACCCCAGGACAAGGTCCCCAACTGGGTAGTAGCCCCCTGGCCGGAGGACCATCTGGAGGCGCTGGAGTACCAGTGGACCAAGGTGGCTATCCCTTACTGGAAGCAGGAGGCCGCCTATGCAGCCCGGATGGGGGTGTACATCTGCTTTGAGATGCACCCTAACTTCCTGGTCTACAATCCGGAGACCTTGATAAAGCTGCGGGAAGCGGTGGGTAAGAACGGCGACCGCATCTGCGCCAACTTTGACCCCAGCCACTTGTTCTGGCAGGGCATTGATGCCCCTTCCGCTATCCGCTGGCTCCAGGAGCAGGGCGACGTCATCAAGCACTTCCATGCCAAGGACTCGATGGTCTACCCCTGGGTAGCCCGGGTCAATGGCGTACTGGACGCCAAGCATTACGGGGATGAGGTTAACCGGGCCTGGATTTTCCGCACGGTCGGCTACGGGCACGATGCTTCGGTGTGGAAGGACATCATCAGCACCTTGCGAATGTATAGGTACGATTATGTGCTCAGCATCGAGCACGAGGACAGCCTGATGAGCGCGGATGAGGGCTTCTGGAAGGCGGTAGAATTCCTGCAGGACGTTATCATTGAAGAGATGCCCAGCACGATGACGTGGGCTTAACGGCTGGCAAAACTGCTTAAACCGCTGAGGTCGGGGTATACTTTAGAAACAATTGCCAAAGACCAGCATCTAACGCCCTTTTGCGGGTGATAGAGGCGGGGGGTTTGTGCATTAGGGCAATGCTAAGGGTGACTTGTTAATGAGCTTATTGATTTACCTCAACGGCGAGCTGGTGCCAGAGGAGGAGGCCAAGGTGTCAGTCTTTGACCATGGCTTGCTTTATGGCGATGGGGTGTTCGAGGGCATCCGCGCTTACAATGGGCGGATATTTCTCCTGGATGAGCACTTGCAGCGCTTGTACAATTCGGCCAAGGTCATAATGCTTAAGATTCCGCTAAGTATGGCCGAAATGAAAGAGGCAGTACTGGCGACCGTGCGGGCCAACGAACTGCACGACGCTTACATTCGCCTGGTAGTTACCCGCGGAGCGGGCGACTTGGGGTTAGACCCCCGCAAGTGCCCGAAGCCGACTGTTTTTATCATCGCCGACTGTATAGCCTTGTACCCCGAGGAGGTCTACGAGAAGGGGCTAGCTCTGATAACCTGCGCTACCCGCCGCAACTCCCCGGTAGCCCTGGACCCGGCCATAAAAAGTCTGAACTACTTAAACAACATCATGGCCAAGATCGAAACCATCCAGGCGGGCGTGCCGGAGGGGATTATGCTGAGCATTGACGGATATGTGGCCGAATGCACCGGTGATAATTTGTTTGTGGTCAATGATAATGATGTGCTTACGCCCCCCGCGGGGGTGGGCAATTTAGAGGGAATTACTCGTGACGTAGTGATGGGGCTTGCCCAAGAGCTGGGGATGACGGCCGAGGAAAAGTTATTCCGCCTCCAAACAGTCTACTGCGCTGACGAGGTATTTCTGACGGGGACGGCTGCTGAGATTGTGCCGGTGGTATCGGTGGATGGCCGAATTATTGGCAACGGTAAACCTGGGGCGGTCACCAAACGTCTAAGAAAAGAGTTTACAGATTTAACGGCAGCACAGGGAATTCCGATATATACCTAGCAGGCACCCTAACCACAGTCAACCAGCGGAACTTCGGACTGGATATAGACGTTTTATATAGTGAGGGAAGTAGACTATAGCGGTGTATCGGGGGAACCTCCTCGCCGTAACTAGGAGGACAGTATTTAATGGAATTATGGCAACGATTCACCAGCCGCGCCCGCCGGGCCATATTATTGGCCCACGCCGAGGCTCAGCGCAGCCAGGCCCAACTGATAGGCACCGAGCATTTATTGATCGGGCTATTGCGCCTGGGCGAGGGCCTGGCCACTGAGGCTCTCGAGGCCGCCGGCATCGCCCCGGAGGCGCTCCGCGCCGATCTGGAGGGGCAAATGGAATCCGGACGGTTCGAGGAAAGCCGTCGGGACCTATCGTTCACTCCTGATGCCACCCAGGTTCTGTCCCTGGCTTATGCGGAGGCCCGGCACCTGGATAACCGCCACATCGGCACCGAGCATATTCTGCTGGGCCTATTACGACTTCAAAAGGGACCCGCTTATCGGATGCTGCACAGGTACGGGGCCGAATTGAAGCAGATGCGCCATCTGATCAGAGAAATATCGGGGCCCGAGGCCGGGCAGGGGAAAGACCGCTCAAAGTCTAAGACCCCGCATCTGGATCACTTTAGCCGCGATCTTACCGTCCTGGCCCGCCAGGGAGAGCTGGATCCCATTGTTGGTCGCGAGACGGAAATGGAGCGCGTGATACAGATATTGTGTCGCCGCACCAAGAACAATCCCTGTCTTATCGGGGATGCCGGAGTCGGCAAGACGGCAATTGCGGAAGGCTTAGCCCAAAAAATCGCGGACCAGCAGGTGCCCGAACCACTTAAAGGTCGCCGGGTGGTGGCTCTGGACTTGGCCAGCTTGGTTGCGGGCACTAAGTACCGAGGAGAGTTTGAGGAGCGAATGAAGCGGGTGATGGAGGAGATTAGTAGCTCTCAGGGCCAGATTATTGTGTTCATTGATGAGTTGCACACGGTGGTGGGCACCGGGGCGGCTGAGGGAGCTATGGATGCCTCTAACATCCTCAAGCCGGCGCTGGCCCGGGGCGAGCTGCAGTGCATCGGGGCTACTACTCTCGACGAATACCGCAAGCATGTGGAGAAGACGCCATCGTTAGAGCGGCGCTTCCAGCCGATTATGGTCCGCGAGCCTACGGGAGAGGAGACCGCGGCGATACTGCAGGGGATTAAGGATCGCTATGAGGAGTTCCACCAAGTACGCTATGCTCCCGAGGCGCTCGAGGCCGCCATTGATTTGTCCGTGCGCTATATTACCGACCGCGCTCTACCCGACAAAGCCATAGACCTTATTGACGAGGCCGGTTCGCGGGTTAAGCTGCGCCAGTATCAGTTGCCCACTGATATCCGCGCCTTGACCGAGGACCTTGATGAAGTTGAGGCCACTGCCGAGACTGAATGGGGCAAATACGAAACTGCTACTCCCGCCCCCCCGGCACCGCCGGAGCTTGACCAGCAGGAGCCTGACGAAGAGCAGTATCCTATGGTCTACCGCGAGGATATCGCCTACATAGCCTCTACCTGGACGGGCATTCCGGTTACGGCACTGACCGAAGAAGAGTCGGAGCGTCTCACCCAGATGGAGCAGGTATTGCATGACGACATTATCGGCCAAGATGAGGCGATTAGCATCATCTCCCGGGCGGTACGCCGGGCGCGCGCCGGGCTCAAAGACCCGCGCCGGCCCACCGGCTCGTTCGTCTTTCTGGGGCCGACGGGGGTAGGCAAGACGCTATTATCACGGGTACTGGCGAAGTTCCTATTTGGCAACGAGGACGCCTTAGTGCGCATTGATATGAGCGAGTATATGGAGAAATTCGCCGTCTCGCGGTTGACCGGCGCCCCCCCCGGCTATGTGGGATACGAAGAGAGTGGCCAGCTCACAGAGGCGGTTAGACGCCGACCCTACTCGGTGGTACTATTTGACGAGATCGAGAAGGCCCATCCGGAGGTCTTTAGCATCCTGCTGCAGATTATGGAAGATGGGCGACTCACTGACGCCCAGGGACGGGTGGTGGATTTCAAGAATGCGGTGGTGATTATGACTAGCAACGTGGGGGCCCGGCTGATTAGCGAGGGACGGGCGATGGGCTTCACCACCGAGGAGCGGGAAGTATCCACCCGCCAGCGCACCCGCGACTACGAACGAATGAAGGCTAAGGTTACCGAGGAGCTGAAGAAGACCTTTAGCCCCGAGTTCCTCAACCGGGTTGACGATATAGTGGTCTTCCACGCTCTGACTCCCGACCAGATTGAAGAAATTGTTGACCTGGAACTGCGGGCGCCGTGCGAACAATTAGCCCAGCAGGGGCTGACCCTGACTATCAGTGATAATCTGCGCCAGTATCTAGTTGAGGAAGGTTATGACCCAACCATGGGAGCCCGACCCTTGCGGCGGGCGATACGCAGGGTAATCGAAGACCCCCTCGCCGAGAAGGTGCTGGCGTGGGGCGACCGGGTCAGCGGCGAAATATATGCCGATATCCACGACGGCGAGGTCTCCTTTGAGCTCGTCGAGGCCGGCGTACTTTCCCCCTAGCCAATTAAGCCAATCGCGATAGCAAAACCCTAGGGACAAGCCATCAGGCTTGTCCCTATTTTTCTTCATTCCTCACCTTGATATTCGTGACGACAAGTGATATACTGGCCCCGTATTTCCTGAACGCTGCACAGGAGGCCAGAAAATGATAGGCGTCAAAGTAGGTGTCAAGCCAGTTTTTAGTTCCCTAATCCATAGTGGTGCCTGGGAAGGGCCCTGCCGAGTAGGCGATCTGGCGGACCTGACGCCCGAGGCAGAGAAAACTAGAGCGAAAGAGGCTTTCGGCCAGCTCAAGGAACATCTTGAAGAGAATCTAAGTGCCGACGCCCAGGTGTTAGAGCCCGTAATGATAGAACTGGGCGAAGACCTCGTGATCCGCCAGAGCGAATTTCAAAAACTGGAGGCCGATCTACCTGAAGTAGACCTGTACTTGGTATCAGGTCACGGTTGTTGCCAATATGCTGGAGTGAAGATAGGCGAGCGATACAACAAGCCAGTGGCTATGATCGGGTGCGGAGTAAGCACCGTAGATTTAGCCGCTTATCTACGCAGCAGAGGTATGGAAGGCTTCGCGCCGTTGGACTTTGATGAGCTGAATCAGCTTATTTCCTTGCTGCGAGTGAGGAAAACTTTCCAGCAACTGAACATGTTGGTAGTTGCCGATGAAGAAATAATCACCATCGGTGTAGTTAGCAGCGTCTGGAACTTAGAGGACCTCAAGGCCCGGCTGGGAATAGATTCCAAACGCATTGCTTTCAAGACGCTCTCTGACGAGATTGATAGAGTCATTGAAAGTAAAGCTGAGCAGAAAAAGGCAGCCCAGTTAGTTGATAAGCTGGTTAGCAATGCCCAGGAGCTGCGTATTGACGAAGACTACGTCACCAATGACGTTAACTTCTATTTAGCTATTAAGAATTTAATGGAGAAATATGAGTGCAATGCCGTTACGGTGCCGTGTTTTGAGCTTTGCTGTACGCAGTTGCCCGCCCAATGGCAGGCCGTTCCTTGTTTAACTCACTCCCTGCTGAAAGATCAAGGTTATCCGTCATCATGTGAGGGAGATATAAGCGTGTTATTGGGGATGGCCTTGCTGATGGCTATCGCCAAGAAATCCTCGTTTATGGGTAACCCCGCCTTTCACGAAAACGTTATCAGACTTACGCATAGTGTCCCCGGCTTGAAGATGAATGGTTTTGATAGCCCCGACCTGCCTTATCACCTGGCTAGTTTTACGGCGGCGGGTTGGGGGACGAAAATACAGATAGATCTAGCGGCGAACGAAGAGAAAGAAGTTACGCTGGCTAGATTCAACCCGTTGGCTACGAAGGTGCTAATCGCCAGGGGCAAAACAGTGCGTTGCGAGTTCCATGAGAATGGTTGTAGTCCCAGCGTATTTATTGAGGTGGCCGACGCCCGCGAACTGATTCACAAGCAAGTTGACTATGGCCATCATATGGCGATGGTCTATGGTGACTATACCTCAGAAGCGGAGAAGCTGGGGGAACTGTTAGGCCTAGAGGTAGAGGTCGTCTAAGCAAGTAACGTAGAAGTAGGCCGGCTTTACACCGACTCCCAATAGCCGGGTTCCTGCGCTTGTAGGAAACTGATGATTTGCTGATAGTCGCGGATGCCCGTGGTAGTGCCTACCGCGGTAGTGCACAGAGCGCCCAAGGCATTGCCAAATTTGGCAGTACGCTCCAGATCCCAGTCGTGCAGATAGCCGTAGATGAATCCAGCAGCGAAGGCGTCGCCGGCTCCAGATCCATCTACCGGATCTATGTGGTAGGCTGGCACACGCAACTCGGCGTCGGCGGTGCGTATATAACTGCCCTCCGGCCCCATCTTCAGTGCCACAATGCCCACGCCTGCGTCTAACAGAGCCGCCGCCACATCTTCGGGGCGCTCCAGCTCGGTAAGCTGCTGGGCTTCAGCCAGACTGGGTACAAAGATGTCAGTGTGGGGCAACAGGGGGCCTACCGCTGTCATCCAGCGGCCGGTATCATCCCAGACTGTGTCCACGCAGGTAGTCACGCCCGCCGCTTTGGCCTCGGCCAGCACTTCAGCCTGCGGCTCACCATCAAAGCCGGGCATTAGTAACACCCCCCCCAAATGCAGTAGCTTGCTGCGCTTGACAGTCACCATGTCCAGTTGGGCGGGATCAACATGGGCATCAGCGCCAAAGTAGTGGATGAAGGTTCGCTCGCCGGTATCATCTATCATTATCAGGGTAGCCGAGGTACCCGCAGCAGCGGTACGCGCCACCCCACTGACGTCAATGGCCGCCTGGCGCAGCCGTTCAATAACAAAATCACCAAAGCCGTCCTCCCCCACACAGCCCATCACCGCCACCTCAACATTCAGGCGGGCCAGGCCTATCCCGGTGTTGGCCGCACAGCCGCCCACCCCAATACCAATCTCATCCACCACGGATAAGCGGCCCCGCTGCGGCCATTCATTGACCGGCCGGGCCCAGATGTCGGCAACCAGAATCCCGAGACTTACTACTTCAGCCATTGCACTCTCCCGTTCGTACTGTCAGTGATAGCTACGATATCCCGCTCCCACAGAGGAATACTACATAATCTTCTTCTCGCCGATGTGAAGCAATTCCTCTTCTCGGCCTGCTACCGTTCTCAGCCGTTGAGTGGCGTGTACCCGTACTCTTCCCAGAAATCAGCGGCTTGGTTAGCGCAGGTGTTGGCAATAATGGCCAGATAGTCCGCGGTCAGGAAGTCTACCGGCACCTGGCTTTCCCCCAGCAGGTCAAAATCGTCGTCCAGACTTAGCCGCCCAAAGGGATCATCCCAATTGCGCTGCAGTAGTTCAATGGCGATCTGATATTCAGCTTGGGCTTGCCGGTCCCGGTTCGCTCCCTACGCACTATCAGCGTCCTCCCTGATCCACCAACAATTCATACACGCACGCAAAATAGGCCGTGACAGCTTTTTCGCTGAAGAGTATAATATTACAAAGTGGACTTTGCGCTAGAGGAGAGAGCCAGCTGATG
>JAUWJN010000245.1 GCA_030607655.1 bacterium | reverse complement strand
GAACAGTTGACAATAACAGCAAAACGATGGGTGACACCTATTCCTGCGGCTAACACCCTCTCCGGGACGGAGAGGGGGGGCGGGGGTAAGGCAGCCGTTTTCTGCCGTTAAACTGTTCTTCCTGCCCGCTGTTGGCTGCCGTAGGAGGTCAGGCAAATTGCAAATCGTAGCAGGGATGCCTCGTGGAAAAATCCGGCCGGCTTGATGACCTGGACATTCAGAATTTGTACGAGACCGCATGGCGGAGCCTGCATCATAGGCGCCTGGATGAGGCTCAAGATGTCGCCCAGAAGATTCTGCAGAGCGCTCCTGATAGTACCAGTGCTCACGAGCTGTGGGGGGATGTGCTGTTGGCCTTGGGGGACAAGGAGGCGGCGGCGGCGGAGTTTAAGCACGCCCGGGAGCTAGAGCCAGCTAATGTTGATGCGGAACGCAAGTATGGGATGGTAGTCCTCCAGTTGCAGGAAGCTGCCGGGCAACGCCAGGCTCTGGAGAGTGGTGATCTCAGCCGCTTTCGGGGCGCAGCAACTAAGGAACCCAGCGTAGCCGCAGGCCGGTCGGCGGTGTTCCCCGGTATGGGCCAACTGTACAACGGTGAATATGAAAAAGGCACCGTCCTCGCCGTCTTAGGGTTATTGTTGATGATACCGGCGGTCAACAAGTTTTTTGAATGGGTGATGCCCAGTGGCCCTCCCTCTCTGGGGGTCAGTATCCTGGGTTGGCTGGGCCTCGTCGGCTACGCGCTTACCTGGGCGTACAGTATCTATGACGCCTACCAGAGCGGCCAGCGCATCGCTGCCCAACAGGAGGAGATAGGTGCCCGTATGTCTTCCCAGGAGGTAGATAAGTAAGACTTGCCCCCCGCAGGCTCGTGTGAATCAACCTCTGACGCCGCCGACCTTAGCTGGGATGCTCCCGTAATCAGGCTGGACGGCGTAGGCCCCAGCCGCGCCCGGATCCTGGCCAATCTGGGCATCTATTCGCTTGGTGACCTGCTGCTGCATCGCCCCCTCCGCTACGAAGCCCGCAGCCAGTTGACTCTCCTGGCAGCCGCTGTACATCGCGAAACCGCCTCGGTGCGCGTGCATGTTACCGGGCCGGGGCGAGCCGTCAGACCTAAGCGTATCAGTTTCGCCCAGGTGCCAGTAGCCGATGATACCCAGACCGGCAACCTGGTGTGGTTCAACCAACCCTTTCGCGCCAAGCTCTACCCGCCGGGCACCGAAATGATTGCCACCGGTAAAGTGCGCATCCATAAGGGCCAGGTGTCACTGGCGGTCGTCGAGGAGGAGGTCCTCGCCGAAGGGGAGATCATTCACAGCGGCCGGCTGGTGCCTATGTACCCCCTGACGCAGGGACTTTCCGCGGTGATGCTGCGTAAGCTCATTCACCAGGCGCTGCAGCATTGTGCGCAAATCCCTCCCGGCGTAGTACCGCCGGCGGTGCAGAAGGCCCGTGAGCTACGCCCGCTGGCCGAGGCAGTCAGGCAGGTGCATTTTCCGGAAACTGAGGCGGTAGCGCAGCAGGCCCGCCGCCGCCTGGCCTATGAGGAGTTGTTTACCCTCCAGGCCGCTCTGGCCCAACGGCGACAGGGGGCGAAAAAACCGGCCGACCGGTCGGTAGTACCCAGTGACGGGATAAGTGAGCAACTGCAACAGGCCCTGCCCTTTGAACTAACTGGCGCCCAACAGCGCACCATTAAGCAGGTGTTGGCCGACCTGGCGGCCCCGGAACCCGCGTATCGGCTGATACACGGTGATGTGGGGTCGGGCAAGACAGTGATAGCGGCCGCCGCGGTGTGGGCGGCAGTTGCCCAGGGGCGGCAAGCGGCGGTGATGGCTCCTACTGAAATCCTAGCGGAGCAAGACTGGACGGTACTGGGCGAAATCCTGGGCGGCCTGGGGCCGAGGCCGACGCTGCTCATCGGCAGTCTTCCCGAACCCACCAAAGCCCAGATACGCCGGCAGCTAGCCAGCGGCCAACTGAAATTTGTCGTCGGCACTCATGCCCTGTTTCAACAGAGTGTAGAATTCGCCGACCTGGCGGTGGCAGTGATAGACGAGCAGCACCGCTTCGGCGTAGCCCAACGGGCCCGGTTAGCCGATAAGGGGGACCACACTAATATACTGGTGATGTCGGCTACACCTATACCGCGGACGCTAGCTCTGACCGCCTATGGAGATTTCGATATATCGGTGTTGGATGAGCTGCCGCCCGGGCGCAAGCCCGTTCATACTGAGCTGATTGTAGGTCGTGACCGCCGGCGAGCTTATGAATTCATCATTGGCCACGTGGAGCGGGGCCACCAGGCTTACATAGTCTGCCCGGTAATCCAGGAGAGCGCTCAACAATATTTGACCGCGGCCGAGAAGCTATTCGCACGTCTGAAGAACCATGTTTTTCCCACGCTGCGGCTGGGGCTGGTTCATGGGCAGATGTCCGCCGACCGGCGCGAGGCTGCTATGGCGGCCTTTCGCCAGGGCAAACTGGATGTACTGGTGGCTACCAGTGTGATTGAGGTGGGGGTAGACGTGCCCAATGCGGTGGTAATGATGGTGGAGAACGCTGAGCGGTTTGGTCTCTCGCAGCTTCATCAGCTTCGCGGACGAGTGGGCCGAGGCCCGGAGCAAGCTTCTTGCCTGCTGCTGACGAATTCCCAAACGCCCGAGGTCATTGACCGGCTCAAAGTATTGGAGAGAACTACTGACGGCTTTGAGATTGCCCGCGAGGACCTGCACCGGCGCGGGCCGGGCGAGCTCACGGGCACCCGGCAGCATGGCCTGCCCGACGTACGGATGGCGGATTTGCTGGCCGAAACGGCAGTCCTGGCCGAAGCGCGCGAAGATGCCTTTGCCCTAATCGCTGCCGACCCACAGCTCCAGCAGCCTGAACATCAGCCGCTGCGGCGGCGCTTGGCACGCCTAGCCCAGCAGACCTCGGCCTGGACATTATGAGGAGAAGAATGCGGGTAATAGCCGGCAAAGCCAAATCATTGCCCTTGCTAGTTCCCCCGGGCATCAGACCGACTACCGATGCAATGCGCGAGTCTCTGTTCGCCAGTCTGGGGCCGGCGGTGCAAGGAGCAAGGTTTGCTGACCTATACGCGGGCAGCGGCGCGGTAGGTATCGAAGCCCTCAGCCGCGGGGCCCAGCAAGTGGTCTTTGTGGAGAATAATCGCCGGAGCCTGGAAGGTATCAAAACTAATCTGGAGAATACTAAATTGGCCCAGCACGCAGTGGTAGTTGTCGGGCCGGTGCTAGGGCGCTGGCCACAGGTAGCAGTTGAATATGGCCCTTTTGATATCGTATTCGTTGACCCGCCATACCAGAGCGACGATTGGCAACAGATAGCCAACTGGCTGCTTATCCAGAGAGAGGGAGTAGCCGACGAGGGTCTGGTCATAATCCAACACGAGCGCAGCCAGCCAGTGGCGACGGCCTGTAAGGCGCAGCAGAGCAAGATATTCGGGCAGACGCAGCTAGATTTCTTCTACATTCACCAGGCGAGGCAAGAGGAGAATAGCAGTGAGTAGCGAATTATTAGAATATATTGCCATCTGTCCGGGCGCGTTTGACCCGATCACCGAGGGTCATGTGGATATTATCCGGCGGGCCAGCGAGATGTTCGGGAAGGT
>JAUWJN010000036.1 GCA_030607655.1 bacterium | reverse complement strand
TGGGACTGCTGAGCGCCGGACTGCTGAAGCTGACCCAGGGCAATACTCTGGTGCTGACCATGAGTATTCTGGTAATGTCGATACTCATCTCCGGGCTTATGGGCAATATTGCTCTGGTGACGGCGATGAATGCTCTACTGGGAGGCCTGGCCATCAGCATGCATCCGGAGCTCAGCCGCAGTGCCGCGCTGCTTGCTCCCGACATGCTGCCGGTGTGGTGGGCGCTGTCCCTTGGCGCGGGCTTCGGCGCCAATGTGACCCTGGTGGCCGCGGCGGCCAACATCACCATAGCCGGAATTGCTGAGCGGTCCAATTATCCCATAAGTTTTGTCCGATTCTTAAAGTACAGCATGCCCGTGACCGTGCTGACGATTACTCTGTGCAGCGTGTACCTGTGGATTCTGTTCTTCTAAAATAGAGGACAACGAGGGTCTCTTTCCCGATTGTAGGAGCGGCGTCCTCGCCGCGACCGAAATCGGGCCGAGGACGGCCCTCCTACGACGAATAGCAGAGGGCTGCGATGCTTACGGCAGGTGTGGACATAGGCAGCTTGACAACCAAGGCGGTGATATTGCGACCCGCCGACTACGAAGTGCTGGGCTCGGCGCTGCAGCCGACGGGCTGGCGCCCCAAGCAAGCCGGACGCCAAGTTCTCGCCCAGGCCCTGGAGCAAGCAGAACTGGAGCGGGCCGACCTGGATACGGTAGTGGCTACCGGTTACGGTCGAGTATCTCTACCCGAGGCGGATACTACGGTAACTGAGGTCTCCTGCCAGGCGCGGGGGATACATCTGTTGCTGCCGCAGGTGCGGACTATCATTGACATCGGCGGGCAGGACAGCAAGGTCATTGTAATAGATGAGCAGGGCCAGATACAAGACTTCGCGCTCAACGACCGGTGTGCCGCCGGTACCGGTCGGTTCCTGGAGGTTATGGCAGCGGCTTTGGAAGTAGCGGTCGCCCAGTTGGGCGAGCTGGCCACCCAAGCCGCCCAGCCAGCCAAAATCAGCAGTACCTGCACAGTATTCGCTGAGTCCGAAGTAGTCGGGCTGCTGGCCGCCGGCGAGTCGCCCGAGAATATGGCCGCCGGACTATGCAGGGCAATCGCCCAGCGAGTAGCCTCACTGATGCAGCAGGCCCACTGGGAACCGCCGGTGAGTCTCGTTGGGGGCGTCGCCTATAATGAGGGGGTTCGGCAGGCGATAGCACAATTATTAGAGACGACGGTGTCGGTACCTGACCAGCCACAGTTGACGTGCGCTTATGGCGCAGCAGCGTGGGGCGCAGAGGTGGCAACTTAGAGAGGCGAGCGATCTATGCAGCAGCGTATTGCCGCAATCTTGAACGACAGTGCCCAACTGAAGCAGCAGCTCGCCGCTGCCTTAGGGCCGCAGATTGAGCAGGCCATTGATATGATTGTGGCTGCCCTACGCGGCGGCGGCAAGGTAGGACTTTGTGGCAACGGCGGCAGCGCCGCCGATGCTCAGCATATCGCTGGGGAGCTGGTGGGACGCTTCCGGCGCGAGCGGCAAGGGCTGAGTGCTGTAGCCCTTACCACCGATACCTCGATTCTCACTGCCGTGGGCAACGACTACGGATTTGACCAGGTCTTCGCCCGTCAGGTGGAGGCACTGTTTCACAGTGGCGATGTCCTAATTGCTATCAGTACCAGTGGCAATGCCGAAAATGTCCTAGCAGCGGCGCGGGTGGCCCGGGAGCGAGATGTGAAGACAATCGCAATGACCGGCGCCAGCGGCGGAAAGCTGGCCGGCGAAGTGGATTTGTGCTTGAAAGTGCCCAGCGAGGATACCCCACGCATCCAGGAGGCCCATATTACTATCGGCCACATAATCTGCGAATTGGTCGAGGAAAGCCTTGCCGATTCCGGAGGTGCGTCGGTCTGAAGGCACCCATAGTGATAGGAATAGACGTGGGTAACACCCGGTTATCAACTGCCTTGGTGGATGCTGACGGCCATATCCTGCAACTGTGGCGAGAGGCCACTCCCGCCCAGCAAGGCGCTGATGCCCCTATACCGCTGCTTGAGCGCATGGTGGCTGAAGGTCAGGAGCATATCCGCCGAGAATGTAATCAGACCCCTGTTGCCATAGGCATAGGGTTTGGGGGCCCAGTGGATCATAGCACCGGGGTTATTCGGCGCTCTCATCATACCCAAGGCTGGGAAGGCGTGGCTCTGGGCAAAGAGCTGCACGAGGCCACCGGCTTGCCCGCGTTCTTAGAGAATGATGCTAATGCCGGCGGCCTGGGCGAGGCTCTGTTCGGCGCAGGACAGGGGGCTGACAGCCTGTTATATGTGAATATCGGAACTGGTATCGGGGGAGCCGTCATCATTGGCGGTCGCATTCATCGGGGGGCACATAGTAATGCCGGTGAGATTGGCCACGTGGTCATAGACCCGTGGCGGGGCCCAGTCTGCACTTGTGGCAAGCGCGGCTGCCTGGAAGCACTGGCCTCCGGCAGCGCCCTGGGCAAGGCCGCCCGCCGCCGACTGCAAGAAGAATCCAGTCTAGACAGTTCTCTGGCGACGCTGCCCGCAAACGAGGTTACCGGAACCAAGGTAGGAGAAGCCGCCCAGGAAGGTGACTCACTGGCCCTGGAGATAATTGGCCAGGCAGCCGAATACCTGGGCTTAGCTCTGGCCGGGGCCACCAATGTCCTGGATCCGGAAATGATAGTAATCGGCGGTGGGGTCTCAGAGTTGGGTGATTTGCTCCTGGCCCCGACCCGGCAAGCCTTCCAGCGCTATGCTACGCCGCCGGTAGCTGCTAATACGGCCATTGTTATTGCCCAACTGGGCTATGACGCCGGCGTAATCGGCGCGGCGGCGGTGGCTCTGGTGGAATGTGACCTGAGGTAGCAAAAGCTCTACCAAATTCAGTTAATAAAGGTGGAACAAATGAAAGACCTTAGTGATATTTCAGGATTGCCCATTAAGTTCAATGAAGAAACCTATCAAGTTAGTTTCGGCACCCAGATGCGTGATCCTCTGTATGGCACGCGGGAGATAGACGCTATCAGACCCCTACTGTTAGAACCAGATTGCCAGGGGCCGGAGGTACTTTACTGGATGTACCGAAATACTGGACTAAAGGGGGACGAATATCTGCTCGCCAAGCATCGGCTGCGGTATGATATTAGTATCTTCGTACCAACGATGCTGGGGCCGGAATATCTGAAGACCTCGGGACATTATCATCCGCCGGCCCTGGCAGGCGGGATAGCCTATCCGGAAGTGTACGAAATACTGTACGGCGAGGCACTCTACGTGCTGCAGAAGGTGGACGATTACAGGGCCGGGCCTGACCAAGTAAACGTCCAGGATGTGATCACGGTCCGGGCCCGTCCGGGTGACAAGGTCGTCATGCCGCCGGATTACGGCCATGTTACCATAAATACTCTGGATGTGCCCTTGGTAATGTGCAATTGGGTCGGCGACGATTTCAGCTCGTACTATCAATCGGTTGAAGACGCCCGCGGGTTCGCTTATTACCTGGTCAAGGAAGACGGCGAGGACAAGTGGATTATCAACGACAAGTATGCTAATCCGATTCCTCCGCGCCGCGAGGCTCAGGTGCAACCGGTGCCGGAGCTAGGCCTGGAGTCAGGAGTACCGATGTATACCGCCTGTCGGGAAAATCCGCAACTGTTCGCCTTTTTGAGCCGACCATTTGACTTCGAGGATATAATGTGGCGGGGACTGAAAATCAATCCATAGGTCGGGCGTCTCGCCCGACCCAATATGGACGGGCCCGAGGCCCGTCCCACTGACCGAAGGGGTGAAGTGAGGTGACCGATAAACTCAAGGATGAAGCTTTCTCCTTTGATGATGTGCTGCTAATTCCAGCCAAGTCCGAGGTGCTTCCCACCGACGTAGATGTTGCTACCGTATTCTCGCGGCGGATAAGGCTGAACATTCCCCTGGTCAGCTCGGCTATGGATATGGTTACCGAGGGGCGTCTGGCCATAGGCATGGCCCGCGAGGGTGGCATCGGCGTAATCCACAAGAATATGTCTATTGACGAACAGGCCCTGGAGGTAGATAGGGTCAAGCGGTCGGAGAGCGGCATGATTGTCGAGCCCGTCACCCTGGCTCCCCACCAGCCGGTGCGCGAGGCCCTCGAACTTATGAGGCGTTATCACATCTCCGGATTGCCCATTACTCAGGACGGAAAGCTGGTCGGCATTCTCACTAACCGGGACCTGCGGTTCGAGACCGACTTGGACAAGCCGGCCTCGGAGGCGATGACTTCGGCGGGACTGGTTACCACTCACGAGGGCACGGATCTGGAGGAAGCTAAGCAGATTCTGCACAAGCACCGCATTGAGAAACTGCCCGTGGTGGATGACGCGATGAATCTGCTGGGCCTAATTACCATCAAGGACATTGAGAAAGTGGCCCAATTCCCCCACGCTTGCAAAGACGAGCTGGGCCGATTGCGGGTAGCGGCAGCAGTAGGAGTAGGCAGCGATGGGTTCGATAGGGCCACTGCCCTGGTAGCGCGCGGGGTTGACGCGGTGGTAGTAGATAGTGCCCATGGCCACTCCCGCCGAGTGCTGGAGACAGTTGAACGCCTCAAAGCCGAATTCGGTGAGCTAGTAGATGTCATCGGGGGAAATGTCGGCACGGCAAGCGGCTGTGAGGATATGATTGCCGCCGGTGCCGATGCCGTCAAAGTAGGAATGGGGCCCGGCTCTATCTGCACGACCCGCGTGGTAGCCGGCGTCGGTGTGCCTCAGGTAACGGCGATCTCCGAATGCGCCCGCGTGGCGGCCGAAAAGAACATACCTCTCATTGCTGACGGGGGCATAAGATACTCGGGCGACATTACCAAAGCCATCGCTGCGGGGGCCGATTCGGTGATGGTGGGCGCCCTATTTGCGGGTACGGAGGAAAGTCCGGGGGAGACGGTGCTATATCGGGGCCGCACCTACAAAGAATATCGAGGTATGGGCTCCCTGGCGGTTATGGGCCCGCGGTCAAGTACCCGCGCCCGTTACGCCCAAGAGGAATTAGAGGCCGACAAACTGGTCCCCGAGGGACTGGAGGGCCGGGTGCCCTACAAGGGCCTGCTATCAGGCGTAGTTTATCAACTGGTCGGCGGACTGCGGGCCGGAATGGGCTATTGCGGAGTTGCCGACATCCACGAGCTGAAAACTAAGACCAAATTCTACCGTATCACTGCCGCCGGTCTTCGCGAGAGCCATCCTCATGACATTACCATCACCGAAGAAGCCCCCAATTATCAAATACCGGAGTAGCGTCGGGAGTTAGATATGACCACTATCCGGCTGGTAGGACTAACTAAGCGATTTGGCGACGTCGTGGCGATTCAGGATGTGAACCTACAAGTCAACGACGGCGAGCTGCTAGTGCTAATGGGCCCTTCCGGGTGTGGTAAGAGTGTGATCTTGCGCTTGATTGCGGGTCTGGAGGAGTCTAGCGAAGGCGAAATCTGGATAGGAGAGCGTCGGGTTGACAACCTGGCTCCTAAGGACCGCGATGTGGCTATACTATTCCAGAATGACGCCCTTGACTCTCAGATGACAGTCTATGAGAACATAGCTGTCAGCTTGGAGTTGCGCAATGTCGCCCGCGAGGATATTGAGCCGCGGGTTCATCACGCTGCCGAAATGGTTGATATAGTCGAACTGCTGCCGCGTCCGGCCCGCCGATTGTCCAAGGCTCAGCGAATCCAAGCGGCGCTAGCCCGAGCTTTGGCCCCTGCGCCCGCCGCTTTATTGATGGATGATCTGCTATCAAACTTGCAAGCTAAGGCCCGGACCCGGACGCGCGCGGAGCTAGTCAACTGGCTTCATCAGGCGGGCCTCACCGCTGTCTATACTACCCATGACCACGAAGAGGCAATGGCTATTGGGCACCGAGTTGCCGTGATGACAGCCGGCAAGATACAGCAAATTCATGCTGCCCGGGAATAAACATACACTGGGAAGCAGTGGTAGGTTAGTCATGGAGCCGGCGGACAGCACCCCCAAGCTGCTATTACATACTTGTTGCGGACCCTGTGCGACAGCGGTCATTGAGCAGTTAACACCGCGATTTGAGATAGAATGCTTCTGGTACAATCCCAATATCCAGCCGGAAGCTGAGTACCAGCGGCGGCTGGAGGGCATGCGAGTCGTAGCCGAGGCTGCGGCGCTGCCCCTCATCGAGGCGGAGTATGATGAGGCAGGCTGGGAAGCGGCTATTACCGGCCTGCAGCAGGAACCAGAAGGCGGCTGGCGCTGCCAAGTCTGCTTCAAATATCGGCTGCAGCGAACCGCTCAACACGCTGCCGAGCACGGGTTTACTCATTTTGCTACCACCTTGGGAGTAAGTCCGTATAAGAACGTCAAAGGTATCAACACGATTGGGGAGCAGTACGCCCAGCAGTTAGGCTTATCGTTCGTCGCTGAGAACTTTAGGAAACGTAACGGCTTTCAGCGAAGCGTTCAACTGAGCAGAGAGTTGCATCTATACCGCCAGAACTATTGCGGCTGTCGATATAGCCAGCGGGACTAGCCGATGGTTATGATTGTACAAACCCGTTGATTCTCAGCAAGCAAAGGAACCCTGGCAGCCCGATATGACGTTGTAAATAATGAGCGACGCCAGCAGCAATGCGTCTGATGAAATGGAGTGATTACGAGTTGAAAGCGAGAACAGCGTGGGCAATAATAACAGTGGGCATCCTGGCTCTGGGAGGTTGGCTACTGGCCGGCTGCCGGGCGGGCGAGCGTCTGGAGTCTACATATCATCATCATCATGATGACGAAGCCCATGAGCCCACTGCGGAGGAGCTAGCCGAAGCCAAAGCCAAAGCTAAGGAGAAAGCGCACGAACTCCTGGAAGAAATCAAGCAGGGGGCTGATTTTGACAAGTTGGCCGCCGAGAACTCCAAATGCCCCAGTGCAAAAGACGGCGGCGACCTGGGCTTTTTTGGCCGAGGGCAGATGGCTGAGGAATTCGAGCAGGCCGCGTTTGGCCTAGAAGTTGGGCAGATCAGCGATATTGTGGAGACTCAGTTCGGCTTTCATATCATAAAGGTGGAAGAGCATCGCACGGATGAGTCGGGCGAGGTCGTTGAGGTCCGAGCACGGCACATATTGATAACCCCGGAAAGCTTCTTGCCCGCTGCCGATGAAGAGGCCGCGAAGCAAGCTGAAAAGCCTGCGCCACCGGAGGAGCAGGCTGCCGAGGAACCCGAAGAGGAAGCTGAACCTAAGCCTGATCCGTCTGAGTCGCCTTGGGCCGCGCAGATCCCGGAGTTCCCACAACTCCTGGCTGACCTCAGAAGCGATACCCAAAATGTCGTCACCACGGCACTAGGCCAATTGCCCTGGTTCATCGTCAGCGGCACACCCGCCCAGAAAGCCAAGGCTCTGGAGGAGCTGTTGGCCGCTACCAGGCATAAGGACTCGGAGATTGTAGCAAAAGCTTGCGAGGAATTGGGGCGGGCGTCAATTCCTTCCGCGGGACTACAGAGGATGCGCGAATTGCGTTCCCACTCTAATCCTCAGATTAGTGCCGCGGCCACGAGCAGTCTTGCCAATATCTATACCAACACTAACAACATAGCCGGGCTGGTAAGCCTGTTGGGTATAAGTAAGGCCGACGCTTCCGCCAAGGCTGCCATACAACTAAATATGATGGGGCGAAAGGTGGTACCGGCCCTGATAGAGGCACTGCGCACCAGTCCCGAACCCACACAACGGCACGCGGCGGCGTCGGTACTGGCTATGCTCTGTGCAGGGGTTAGTCCTCAGCAAGAGAAATTCGCCGAGTTGGCCCTGGCCACCCGCCATGGGTGGCAGGACGTAAAGGAGGTATTGCCGGCTGACCTGCGAGTACTGCCCGTGTTCGCTGATGCGGTGGTCAATGATGATTCTGCTGAGGTGCGCGAGATTTGCGCCCAAGGTCTAGGCTATCTGGGCAATGCTTGGGCTACTCCCGCTTTAGCTCGCGCCCTGAGCGATCCCGTCGCCTCGGTGCGCCGGCGTGCCGCCGCGGCTCTGATTACAGTTCCGGCCCAGCAGGCCCAGCCGGCTTTAGCGAAAGCAGTCCGCAGCGACAGCTCGGCGGCGGTGCGTCGGTATGCCGCCGAGGCATTGGGCTGGATAGGCGGTAGCTCCGTAGTTCCGACTCTGATTCAGGCGGCGGGTGACTCTGACCCCGAGGTGCGCCGCTATGCGGCTGCCCAGCTTGGTCACATGGGCGATCGCCAGGCTCTGGAGGCTTTAGCTGCACTGTTTGATGACCCCAATGAGGATGTGCGCTGGGCGGCAGTGGTAGCAGTTGGTAAGCTGCGCGACCGCAAAGCACGTGAGGCGTTAGTGCATGCGCTGGATGATCCCTCTCCGATGGTCTCCCATGCGGCTGAACGTGGCCTGCAAAAGATGGGGATTGCCCAACGCAAAGCCGAGGAGTTCGAGAAGTAGGCTGAGTTACTCATTCTTTTGCAGCCAATTGTCGGCTCTGTGAATGGCGATGTGGCGTGGCTCGGCTGGCCGGGGAAGTGGGCGTCTGTGGAATCGGCCTCCCTCAGGTGGCCTTGCGTACTCTCCACCCAGCTCCCCCCGAAAGTTACACTATCTTTATGGCCGGCTGCAATTTCCGCTGCCTCTATTGCCAGAACTGGGACATTGCCCACGAGGCGGTGGCGGCTGCCCGCAAGTCGGTGGCTGTCCAGTCAAATCATATCACCCCAGTCGCCGCACCTGAGAGGGCTCAACTCGCAGGAGGAAAGTTGGGTTGAGCTGGGGAAGGAAACTCTGAGCCTCTAAACTTATTCCAGGTGCAACTATGGAAGTACTGCTGACGGTCTTGGCCTATAGTGGGATTGTACTATTTATACTGGTGCTGGTAGTAGGCGTATTGGCTACCCTCCTGGGGCTACCGGGCACGGTGCTGATCTTAATAGATGCCTTCATCTACTCGGCCATTCATAGCTTCGCCCGGCCCCCGTGGTGGCTGCTACTGGTGTTGCTGGGCATATCGGTGGTAGCTGAGACCAGCGACGGCATTATGAGTATGTTAGGGGTAAAGAAGTTCGGCGGCAGTACCCGAACTAGCTTCTGGGCTTTGGTCGGCGGGGTAGTCGGTGCCATCATCGGTGCCAATCTATCACCGTTATTGGGCTTGATCGGGCTGACCGGAGGAGTAGCGGGAGTATTACTCGGCGTTCTTCTTCCCCCAGTTGCTTGTGCAGTGCTAGGTGGCTACCTGGCCGCATATTGGTATGAACTTCGGCAGGGCCGCGCCCCTGCCGACGCTCGTCAGGCCGGCTGGGGCGCTCTACTGGGCCGCTTAGCCGGCAACCTTACCAAGGCCGTGCTGGCCTCAGTGATGGTGGCCCTCATTCTGTGGACAGCATTTTAGGTGTGGGCACCGTCTCCCCTTGAGCCCAGGCAAAGCAGTATTAGAAGCGGACCGCCAGGGCTTGGCCTCTCACTGAGAATACAGCTTGATGATAGTCTCGGGGCCCTTGAAGTTGGGGGTAACCACCTGAGCATGGATTTCGTAGCGCACCGGCATCTCCCGCTCGCCGAAGGCGATGCGCGGGGTAGCGATGCGGAAGTGGAAGTCGCCATTCGCTTCCGCTTTGTGGCGGATGCCGGGAACGTTCCGGAGCTGCTCGCCGGTGTCCTTATTGTAGATGACTGTCCAGATAACGACCAGCGCTTCCGGATCGGTATGGCCGATTACCTCGGTCGCCGGCCCGGCAATATCGCCATCTTTGGGCGAGGTGATGGTCACTCTGCCCGGCGTGGCCATGCCCGTTTGCCCGCTGGCCGCCGCCCCCATCGCCGCAGTCAGTTGCCCACTATCCGAGGCCGTAAAGTAACCCCCGCTACCAATTTGGGCAACCTCCTGGAGGTACAGCTCAGCTTCGGAGCCAGCACCAATATCAAAGCCTACCGTACTGATAGTTACCTGCATGTTACTGGCTTGCAGGGCTTGCTGGGCCTCAGTTCTCGCGCTTTCCACCGTATCATTGGGGTCCGTGAGCATCCTGCGCGCCTGCCCAGGCAGACTGCTAAGCAACAGTGTGGTTACCAACAAAGTCACTAGTAACGCATGAGTAACTCTCATCATGGGTTGCCTCCCGAACTCTGGGGCATTTGCACGTTCCGCACTATGGTCTTCAGGCTATCCATGGCCTCTTCGCGGCTGGTAGAGCCCCGCTCGGGACAATTGTCCTGCCCGTCGCAAAGTACGATCAGACGGCCGGTCTGGCCATGGCCATTCTTCGTCAAATAGGCGAGAGCCTTATATATTGAGTAGGTTAGCGGCGTGTCACCACCCGTGCCCAAGCCGTCCACGGCTGCCGAGGCTGCACCGGCGTCCTGGGTGAATCCACATTCTTCCCAGCACTGACAGCCGCCGAAACTTAGCACCGCCCACTCGGTCTTACCATCATTGGTTTGGCCAACTGACGACTTAACTGCGGCCTTAGCCGAGGCTATCTTCCCGCCGCTCATGCTCCCGCTGCAATCCACCAGAAAACAGATAGACAGACTGACCGGCCCAGTTGGTGGCTGCTGGCCGGGCGGTTGATCGGCCGGTGGCTGCTCGGCTGGCGGCTGGTCAGCCGGAGGTTGTTCCTGCTGAGGCAGGGATACGCCATGGGCCTGGGACCACTGCTCCAAGGCCTTAGCAGAGTCGTCCGCCCCTTGCTGGTTGAATTCGCTGTACAGGTCACCCAATGCCTGGTTAATGCGTCTTTTGAAGGCAGCATCATAGGCATATTTAGCGCGGAACTCTTCGGGGTGTTCTACCCACCAACTCAGGTCGTAGTCGTATTTCTGGTTAACCTTATCAAAGGCATCGGCGCTGGGGCCCAGCAACAGATTTCGCAGGCGGCCAAACATATCCTTAATATCATCGGCGGTTTGCAGGCGTTGCTGGCCACTGTCCCAATGCTCGCTAAGTGCTTTCAGTTCCCAGGGCTCACGGCGTCGGCCCGCCAGTAGATTCATCTTAAAGATGTCCTCGACTGGCGCACCACTCTCAATCTTGTACCATTGCTTGCTGTCCGCGTCCCAAATCAGGGTCGGGCCCTGGCCAGAGCCGGGGTTGTATATCCACGGAGGCGAGCTGGGCTCAAAGCGGGTGCTCTGGGCGAAATCCTGGCCAAACTGCTCCACCATCTTGTCATACAACTCTTTAGAGGCGCCGGTGGCATAATATCCCTGCCCGCCTACCGCTCCTTGGTTGCGGTTCTCATCCACGGCCTGGGCCAGCTTGTCGGTGGCATCAAGAATCCCGGTGGTAATCTTACCGTACGCCTCAATAGCCGAACCCAAAATCGGCACCTTGCCCCCGTACTTTTCCATCAGGGTACCCAGCACCTGCAATTGCCCGGCCAGCGGTCCGCCCTGACGCGCGGCGGCTTTGGCCTTCAACTCCTTTATCTCGTTGTAGACGTCAAAGGCTGAGAGGGCATGGCCGGCGTACTTGGAGAAAGTCTTCAGCGGCGCGGTGTATGTACCCAGACTGTTCTTGGCCTCGGTAATCTTCTCCATTAGCTGCTGCTTGGTGGCCGCATCAATGTTCCCCGCATTCCTGACAAACTGTTCGGCCTGGTACAGACCGTCGCCAATCTGGTCCAGCTTTTCAGTAGCCTGCTCCACACTTTCCTTCAATATCTTGAAGTCCTCGCCGGTCTGCTGAATGGCCTCGTCCAGCGGCTCGGCGCTGGCTGCGCCACCAACCACGAACAACATCAGCACAGTTACTACCAGATATCGCTTGAGGCTTCTCATTGTACTTTACCTCCTTGGCAGTGTGCTAGTTATCAATACTTATAGTGTAAATAATGACACTTCATCCGTCAATAACCTTGCTTGTTGGATATGGGGACGACGGAGCAGGATATATGTCTGTCCTATGAGGCAATCTGGGGGCGACGTTTGGCCTCCTTGGCCCGGTACATCGCCTCATCGGCGCGGTCGAGCAGCTCTTCAATGGCTACTTCTTCGCCGGGCTGGCACGAGGCGACGCCCATACTAAAGCCCACCTGCGCAAGTACATCGGAGTGAAGTACACCTATCTCGACTTGCTCGGTCAGCCAATCGGTGAGTTTCTGCTCAATACGACTCAGCGCCGCCTGGGCTTGATCCTCAGGAGTTTCGGGCATTACCACCAGGAATTCATCCCCACCGTAGCGAACGACCATATCAGCCGCGCGCACCGACCTCTCCAACACACCGGCTACCCCCTGGAGTATCTGGTCGCCCGCCAGGTGACCAAAGTTGTCATTAATCATCTTCAGGCCGTCCACATCGCCCATTATGAAGCTGGTATGATGTTTATAGCGATCAGCACG
>JAUWJN010000021.1 GCA_030607655.1 bacterium | reverse complement strand
TGGATATGTGTGATAGCATAATCAATGTCGCCTGCCTGCGGCCTAATTCTCAGGTGGGAATGACCGGAGCGGTATTCAACCATCTGGCCTGCGTGCCCCATACCCGCCGCGTCAATCTCCTGGCGCATCCCGAAGAGATGCCTTCAGTAGCCGCCGAGCCGATAATCCGCCGCCGCACGAGCCTACACTTTCTGGCCGCCCTGCATCCGTACTATGCCATCCCCACTGCCGACAATTCCAAGCCCCGCTGGGAATATACCGGGTTACTGGTATCTGCGGATCCGGTGGCCGTAGACGTTATTGGTCAGCACATCCTGGAAGCAAAACGTCGCGCGCAGGCCGGTCAGCCGTGGCCGCTGAATCCCGCCCCCGACTACCTGCGAGTAGCGTACGCGGATTATTACTTAGGCCAGTGTAACCCCGAGCTGATTACCGTCGCCCTCAGCGGCCCTCAGGAAGACAGCCTGCTGGGGACTGTAGCCCCACCGCCAGCGGAGCAGTAATCCCCCATTGCGCAGATGAATCACCTCCCAATGAGGGAAGGTTAGAGCCTCACAGCCGGCGAAATCAACCCCGAAGCTAGCCGTAAGGCTTACGCGGCGGAAGGGAGTGAGGGCGATGGCAAAGCGTTGTGTGGCGTTGATCTTCATACTTCTGGCTTTCCTCTGCGTGACTGGGGTGGCTGGCGCAGAGCAGGTCACCATCACGGGGCAGGTGCTGGGACCGGATGGGCAGCCCATGGCAGGGGCGCAGGTGCTGGTGCAATACTGCGCGCCTGGACGCAAGGAGGTGACGCAAATGGCTGAGACGGACGCTGATGGGCGCTTCGCCCTGACCTGTGAGGTTCGAATAGGTATGGACTCGTCCTTGAACGTGGCAGCGCGCAGGCCGGGCCTAGCCGTCGATTGGGCCGCTGTGAATGGAGGACAGCGGGTGACCCTCAGGCTGGGTGCCGAGCCGGCTACGGTTTCCGGAACCGTAAGGGATCCAGAAGGGAATGCCATCGTTGGCGCAGAGGCGTACATTAGCTTGCTGCGACGCTTGCCGGGCGACGAGCGAGTAAGACCGATGACCTCCCCCGGCATGCCCATGCCCGAATTCCTTAGCAACTCCTTCTTCCTCAAAGACCGAACCTTTCTCAGCGCCGTGACTGACAACGCGGGCTGGTTTGAGATCCCCGACTTGCCGCCAGATCAGCAAGTCGGGTTGACGGTCCTTGCGGAGGGACGCGAGCGGTGGACGATGGAAGACAAGACGATATCCGCCGGTACGCACGACGTCGAGGTTGTCCTCCGGCAGCAGGCTGTAATCTCCGGGCGCATCACGCGAGAGGGACAGCCGGCTCGTGCAATAGCTGTATGGTGTAGCATGGGGGGCAGGTCCAGAGCGAGAACGGTTTCTAGCGAAGACGGCGTCTACGAACTGGCACAACTCAGTCCGGGGACATATACCGTTATAGTTGACTTACCGGAGGGCCTGACTGCAGCGCCGATTGACCAAATCAATCTTGAGGCAGGCGAGAGCGCTGCAGACACGAACGTGGTACTGACTCCGGGTGGTCTGGTGAAGGGCACGGTCACCGATAGGGATACCGGTCGGCCCCTGGCCGGGGTTAGCTTAAGTGTGTGCAGCGCGAACAGATTGTACCCCCGGACAGATAATGATGGCAACTACGTTCAGCGCTTGCCCTCGGGTCACTATGAAGTCTCGTGCAACCTAGGCGGCCCCGCACTTCGCAAGACGGAGTCCCCGCGGCGAACAGTGAAGGTGGTCGAAGGCAAAACGGTCGCTGGTGTGGACTTCCTGGTCTATCAAGTACGGCTGCACGGCCAAGTGTTGTTGCCTGACGGTCAGCCGGCGGTGGGCGTGGCGGTCATTGGACCGGCAGCGGGCTTTTCGCAAGATGGCGTACGTGTCTTTGCCAAAACCCAGAGCGACGCCCACGGAAACTTTCAGTTTGAATTGGAGCGCAAGCACGGGAGTAAAAGGCCCTGGGTTGTCTGGGCACGTGACCCCGACAAGGGGCTGGCGGGAGCCGCCTTCGTGGATAACCCTGAAGAACCGGTGGAAATACGCTTGGCTGAAGGCGGGTATATAGCTGCCCAGGTAGTGGACTTACAGGGCGAACCAGTGCCGGACTTTCATGTGCGGGTGAACGTGAGCCGCCGAAACAGTTTACTGGACATTTCATGGATGCGCAGCGACGACCGGGGAGAAATGCGGGCTGGCCCGTTGCCGGCGGAAATACCCTTAGGTGTGTATGCGGCGGGCAAAATGGATGCGTTTACACTGAATAACTGGAGCGGCCTGCAGCCCGTCACACTCGCGCCCGGCGAGGAGCGCGTTCTACCGCCCCTGCGGGTTAACCCTACAGGCCGCAGCCTGAAGGGCTGGGTTGGTGATGAGCAGCAGCAGCCGGTAAAAGATGCACTCGTTTTCGCCCTCGGGATTGAACAGCCGGTAGTCGCGGACCAATCCGGATATTTCGAGCTGACCGGCCTGCGGCCCAAGGGCGAGCTGTGGATCGCGGCAGTCCATCCTGAGGAGGCGTTATTCGCTGCCGAGCAACTTGATCCGGACTGGGGTTTCCGAGTAAACCTGGTCCTGCGGCCACTGGGCCAGGCCACTGGTCAAGTTGTGGACAACCAAGGCCAAGCAGTCGAAGGGGCGAAAATCTTCGTGTCCGGGCCTAGCGGGTTCAGTTGGGGAATGGACGAGATGTGGCCACTGGAAAGACGACTTGGCGCGCACGGCTGGTTCCAGGAGACCGTCACCGACTGGCAGGGCAAGTGGCGCGTTGAAGGCCTAATCGGGGGCGGGGAGTACCAAGTTAGCGTGTGGGCGCGTGGTCACGAGGATTACCGCCATTATGCCGTGACCGCCAGAGGTGGTGAGACCGTTGACGTGGGCCAGATGGTGCTGAAGGAGTGACCATGATGGCAAAGCGTTGTGTGGCGTTGATCTTCATACTTCTGGCTTTCCTCTGCCTGGCTGGGGTGGCTGGCGCCGCCGGGCGAGTGGTTGACGAGGAGGGGCAGCCGGTCCGCGCCGAAGTCCACATTCACCCCGCCTATCCTGATTTCAATCTGCCACGTCCCCTGGTAAAACGGCTGCCGGCCCAGCATAATAGTTGGGAGGCGGTCACCGATGACCAGGGCCGGTGGACGGTGGAGACCCTCCTGGGTGACTTTGATTACAATGTCTGGGTGCGGATGCCCGATGGCAAAAGCGGCGACACCCAATTCACAGCAAAGCCCGGTGAGATGGTGAAGGTGGACGATATAGTGGTCAAGCCGAAGGAACAGACAGAGCAGTAACCCCCTACTTCGCAGATGAATCACCTCCCAATAATGGAAGGTTAGAGCCTCACAGCCGGCGAAATCAGCCGTAAAGCTTATGCTGAATAGCTTCACCATTACGCGGCTGGGTCCTCGGCCTGGATAACGAAGTGGTCCCCGAAGCGCAGATTCGCGTCCTGCACCGGGACCCGTTTGGTTGTTTGCGGAGTGGATACCACCATAAAGGAGTGAACTGATCATGCGAAAAGTGGCGATAATGGTGTGCTTGCTGGTCCTGAGTAGTGTGGCCAGGGCTGATGAACGGGACGAGTTGATGACTATTATATGGCCCTGGGGCACGCCCGAGGCCCTGGAAGCGTGCCGGACTCTACTGCAGAAGTATCCGCCGACTTCCCAGATGGCAGGCGACGAGGAGTCGGAGTTCTCTTACGGCTTTGCCTGTATGACGGTGGCCCATGACCTGGGAGAGAACCAGCACCAATACGAAGAGGCTATGCGGATCACTAGCGCTTACCGCGCGGTGTTCCCGCATGCCACGAATATATGGGCAGGGACAGTGGATACGCTGTATCTTCGCTACCTGCTCAGGAACCTGCCTCCGGCGCAGCAGGCACTGCAAACCGCCCAGTTCTATGCTCAACTAGTACAAGCGGGGTGTCGCCACGCTGATGATGGGCGCGAGCTCAAGATACGTTACCGCGAGCTGCTTGAGTCCATCATGGCCCTCTATAAACATGCTGGCCAGCCTCAGGAAGGAATTAGGTTCCTTCAGGAATTGCCGATTAACCGGCCCGCGGCAATCCACGAGCAAGGATGGTGGGATCTGATGATACAGACCTACCAGCGCCTGGAGCAACCAGAGAAAGCCAAGCAGACAGCAGTATGGGCTTTTCGGATGTGCCCGTTTACCAAAGATTGTGTGGATACGGCCCTGCAGCGGCTAGCTAGGGCCCTGCTGCTCACTGGCGATAGCTCGGAGGCGGTGGTCTTCCTTCAGTATCTGAATGCCGGACAAGGTGAGAACCCGCTGGCCCAAGTACCGCTGGCTCAGCTTACCAATGAGCAGTTCGATCAGATGCTGCTCAATACCGGGGGCGATTTTGCCCTGCTGGTTGATGCCTATCTGTATGTCGGCGACTTCGACCAGGCCGTGCAGGAAGCTCAGGGAGAGGTCGTAAGCCTGGGCAATAATGCGGCCGCGGGGGTCGCTGACATCGCCCGCTGCTTCAAGGCCAAAGATATGCACCTGCTGCGCGCCAACCAATTTCTGGAGTGGGTCAAGACCGGCGAAGGCCCCAATCCGCTGGAGGACTTCTGATGAGCGTGAAAAGCTACTGCCTTGGGTTAATTCTGATGTTGTTTGCCATACCAGCATTGGGGACGGACTACTCGGGCGGCTTTGACCGTAGCCAGTTACCGGCGGAGATGAAGGCGGTCTCGTCCCTCACGGTGCCGAACGATTGGCAGGATGTGTGGGGTGAGTTCGCCACTCCGATTGATGACTATGAATCGTTTTTGGCGGTGCTGTTTGAACATTTGCAGGAGCAGGGCCAACTGGAGAAAGAAAGTTTCGCGGCGTGGGCGGCCGAGCAAGGTATTGGGACCGATGGGCTAATCATGATATTGAATGGCCTATCTACCATATATCCAATGCAGCAGACCTACCGGCCTATTGCGGCGGCCATTTATGATAAGCTGGGGGATGATGTGGAGGCGTATCTGGCTTTCCCGGTGAAGGCCCGCGTGATAATGGCCATCCACCTGGGCCTGCTGGGCCGCGAGGAGGAGGTCAAGACATTGGCCTCGTCGGTATTGCAGTCGCACCCCAGGCCGACGACGCGACTCCGCTACATCATCTGGGAGATGGCCGATGAGCTGTACGCGCATCGCAAGTCTCTGCGCACCGCCATTTGGGCCTTCAAACGGGGAGGTGAGATGGCAGGCGGGGAATATCCGACAGTAGTGTGCACGTATATCCGGCGTGCCTGTCAGGTGCTGGGCGATCCGCAGGTGGTCCGCGAGGAGCTGATACCGTGGGCGGAAGATAAACTGGACTCCCCGGCCTCGGAGAGGTGGTGGGCCATCGCGCTGTCATCCTTGCTGTGGGCCTACGAGTATGTGGGGGAGCCACAAAAGGTAGTAGAGCGCGGGCAATACTGGCTGGCGGAAGCAGAGCGCCGCAATATATCACCTGAGAGAATGGCCGGGGCCAAGCGGACAGTAGCCCAGGCGCTGATAGAACTTAATCAGTGGGAGCAAGCGGCACAGATTCTTGCGCCGCAGTTTGAAGGAGTTCGACCCAATAAAGTAGGCGCATGGCAACCGGTCGGCCAGCCAACTACCAGAACGGTGCTAGTGACGGGCAACTTGACCTTCAAGGTAACTGACGCAACTTGCGAGTTGCCCTTAGTGCAGGCTGAGGTGGGGGAAAGGAAGTTGGATGAGCGGGAGCACAAGAGCCGTTACGTGGTGGAGATTAGTTTTGGCCCGCGAGATACCGCGGGCCAATATGAGGCGACGCTGGTGATTCAGACCAATGACCCCGATAACTCTACGGTCACGTTGCCCATGGCCGTGAGAGTGATGGGGGAATAGCAGAGAGGGCGATGTTGCCGCGTCAGGCGGGAGTTATATCAGCATTTGTCTGCACACTTTGCCCGGCTTGTGCAGTGAATGCGAAGCAGGTCACTGTCAGCGGCTGGTTCCTCGACCTCGACCATATGAAAGGAAGATAACTATGGATACACCAAGTGCTGATTTTCGCGGGCAAGTGCTGAACTTTATGGAAAGCATGCGGCTGGATGGGCCACCATACGGTCGTTACCGTTACGCGCCGGGCCAGACCGAGCCGGTGCTTTATGCCTCCTGCTACGCCGCCCTCACCCGGCACCTGTTTGGCGAACTGGATGCTCTGACGCCGGAGCAGCACGCCGAATGGGTGGCGTATATCCAATCGTTCCAGGACGATGACGGGATGTTTCGCGACCCGGTGGTCGCCTGTGAATTGGCCGAGACGGGCACTGGCTGGGGCTGGCGCCACTTGACCTTGCATGTTCTTATGGCGCTGGTGACGCTGGGGGCTAAGCCGAGTAAACGCCTGGCCTGGCTGGACGTAATGCGCAGGCCAGAAGCAGTCCAGCAATGGTTGAAAGGCTGGGACTGGGGCGAAGGGCTCGGCTATACATCCAATGGGGTGCAAAACTGGTGTGTGGCATTGCAGTACGCGCGGGACTTCCAGGGCGAGCAGTGGGCCGATAAAGCTGTTTGCATGATACTGGATTTCCTTGATGAGCACTGTGACCCCAACTCCGGCCTGTGGGGGCCGGAGGCATCCTCGTCTGGTTCCGCAGAGCAGTGGCTGTCCTCTCGGGTCGTGGGGGCCTATCATTTCTGGGTGTTGTACTTCTACGACCAGCGCATACCGCCCGTGCCCGAGCGGGTTTTGGATAGTGTCCTGGCAACACAAAATGAGCTGGGTGGATTCGGTTGGCGAGAGGACGCGCGTTGCCCTAACAGTAGTGCCTGTGAGGATATTGACTCGGTTGATCCGCTGGTGCGCTTCTCGGAGATAACTGACTACCGCCGCACTGATGTGCGCCAGGCGCTGGTGCGCGCGCGAAGCTGGATAGTTTCCAACTTCAATGCGGACGAGGGCGCGGTCTTTATGCGGGATACGCCTTATGAGTATGGCCATCCGCTGCTGTTTTCCGCCGCCGGGGAGTCAGGAATGTTCCCCACGTGGTTTCGCGCCCTGTCGCTAGCCATTCTTGATTGGGGCCTCTATGGTGAGCAGATGGGATGGCAGTTCCTGACCGGTCCGGGCCACCAGTTCAAGTAAGCAGATGTGGCGGCCACATATTTGCCGGGTTTACTGCCAACGCCGGCGAGACGGTTGATTTGGGTGAGATGGTGCTGAAGTAGGGGGAGTGAGGATGATGTCACAGCGGTATGCAGAGTTCATTTTGATAGTCCTGGTCTTCCTATGCCTAGTAGGGCCGGCTCACGCTGAGCAGGTCACCATCACTGGGCAGGTACTGGGCCCGGAGGGACAGCCGGTGGCGGCAGCGGGCGTATTCGTGTTATACCGGTCGACCAAAGACCAGTGGCCGTTTGCGGTGAAGCAGAGGCAGTCCGACGCCGATGGGCGCTTTTCGTTCAGCTTTGACACGCATGAGCCGGACAGGGTTGTGCAGGGCGGCGCACGGAAAGAGGGCTTTGCGCTTGACTGGGGGCGAGTGGAGGCGGGTGGTGAGATTACCCTCAAGCTGAGCGCAAATGCGGTGACTTGCCGGGGCACCCTCACCGACGCCCAAGGCAATCCCATTGGAGGAGCAGAGGTGGCGATAGGAATATTGCAACGCCTTGGCGCAAATGGCACCTGGCAGCATTTGGTCTTCGGAGAGGCGAAGTTGCTCCGCGACATGACCGACGAGGCGGGTAGATTTGAGCTTCTTGGTTTGCCTCAGGAAGCCGGGCTCAGTCTGGTCGCGCAGGCAGAGGGCTGGGCGACACGCGTGATAGGAAATGTTATGCCGCCTGCGATATTCGCCCGCGAGCAGGACATCGAGCTTATCCTGCACCCTGAAGCGGTTGTTTCCGGACGTATCACGCGTGAGGGCGAGCCGGTCTCTGGCGTGGAAATCTTCTGCCAAGGGCAGGACCCGACTAGCGGGTGGAATGAGGATATGTCGGCTCAGGACGGGACCTATAAGCTCGACCAGTTGCCGGCAGGAGTTTACAACGTTATGGTAGACCCGCCAGAAGGGCTTACAGCGGAGGCCATTGAGGGAGTTACTCTGAAAGCCGGTGAGCACGTCACTGACGCCGACCTAGAGTTGACTCCCGGCGGCCTGGTGCAGGGCGCTGTCACGGAAGCCGAGACGGGGCGGCCCATTGCCGGGGCCCGCGTAGCTGCTTATGGCCCCGCCCGGCCTCACTCCAGCGCTGCCTGCCAAAGTGTAACTACCAATGAGGCCGGCACCTACACTTTCCGGCTGCCGGTGGGGAAGAATATGCTGTATTACATGGGCGGCGTAGAGGGCTTACCTCACACTTCGGCTGAACCTGACAAGCAGTGGGTGGAAGTAGTGGCAGGGGAGATAATGACTGGCGTGGACTTCGTGCTGCGCCGGGTGCATAACCTGCGCGGTCAGATATTGTTACCTGACGGGCGGCCGGCCGCAGGCGTCTCGGTCGGGGCCATAGCTGGTACTTTCACGCGAGAGCGATTAGAGAGCTTCTTTGGCACGCAAAGCGATACCGAGGGGAAGTTTGAGTTAGACCTAGCGAAGACGTTTAGACCGGAACCACCTTGGGCTGTGTTCGCCTGTGACCTGGACCGAGACCTGGCCGAAATTGTCTTCGTGTATGATTCCGAAAAGCCAGTGGAGATTCGTTTGGCACAAGCAGCCTACGCGGTGGCCGAAGTGATTGACACCGAAGGCAAGCCAGTGCCCGATATTGGTGTGCGGGTATGGGTGACTTACGATGGCGTAAGTGGCCGCGACATTCCTGGGGCGCGCAGTGATGAGCAAGGTCGGCTGCGGGTCGGGCCGCTGCCCGCAGGGGTACGGCTGAAGGTGCTACCCACATCGGAGACCGATCAGCTTGTGGTGGACAGCGCCTGGTGGAACCTGGGCCAAATCACGCTTGCCCCGGGAGAGCAGCGTCAGCTTCCGCCTCTGCGGCTTGACTTGAAGGGCCGCAGTGCGCGCGGTTGGGTCGGTGACCAGCAGCAGCAAGCGGTACAGGGGGCGCTCGTGTTTGGTGTTGGCGAAAGAGGGTTTGGGGCAACGAAGGAGCCGGCCTATGCTGGTGAGGACGGGTACTTCGAGCTGACTGGTCTGCCCGCACGAGGCAAAGTCTTGATTGTGGCTGTCCATGCGACGAAGCCGCTGTTCGCCGCTGAAGAAATTGACCCAGATTGGGGCTTTGAGCCCGGACTGATCCTCCAGCCACTAGGTAGTGCCACTGGCCGAGTCGTAGACGAGCAGGGAAAACCAGTACGGGGCGCGACAGTAAGCGTCTCTGGTGGTCTCTCCTATTGGCAATCGTCTCAGTTGCGGCAGCGGTTAACCTCAGCGGGCTTCAAATGGCAGGCTTATACCGATGAGGAGGGCAGGTGGGACGTGGCGGGCCTGATCGCGGGTGTTAATTACGAAGTTCCTGTCTTTCCACCGGAGAAACGGGGTGGCCGTACACTGGCCGAATTCACCGCCAAAGGTGGGCAGACGGTTGATTTGGGTGAGATGGTGCTGAAGCAGACTGAGGAGTGAAAATGATGACTGACAGGTTGGATGTTTTTCAGTATGGTAATGCGCGGAGTTTCACGGGGAGACAGCTTGCAGAGATTGCCTTCCCGCTGGGGGGGATAGGTACGGGGACCGTCTCTCTGGGAGGACGGGGGCAGTTGCGCGATTGGGAAATATTCAACCGCTCGGCTAAGGGCAATATGCTGCCCTATAGCTTCTTTGCCATCTGGGTTCAGAGCGGCGATGAGCCGCCGGTGGCGCGGGTCCTGGAACGCCAGATTCTGCCCCCGTATTCAGGAGGTCAGGGAGTTATCCGCGGTCAGGTCACCGGCCTGCCCCGACTGGCCGAAGCCCAATTCAATGGAGCATATCCGTTTGCCCAGATTGAGTTCCAGGATGACCAACTGCCCGTCACCGTGACCCTGGAAGCCTTTAACCCGCTTATCCCGCTGGACCCGGATGCTTCGGGACTGCCAGTGGCGGTGCTGCGTTACAAGGTGCATAATCCTAACGCGTACCCCGTGCGAGTCTCCATAGCGGGGACGGTGATGAATGCGATCGGCTGCGGGGCCTCAGATGCTCCGGGCGCTGCGGATGACTTTGGGCAGAACGTCAATGAATACGTGTATAACGGTACGCTGCGAGGGCTGCGGATGAGTTCGGCAAAATACCCGGAAGACTCGCCCCGATTCGGCACGATGGCCTTGAGCACCACCCATAAAGCGTTGACTTGCCAGTGCACGGGAGTAGGGCTGCCGCATTTCTGGGACCGCTTCGCGGAAGATGGTGGCGTGGATGATCCAGGCAGCAATGAACCCAGCGGCGACGGCAGTACCCATCAGGGCGCACTGTGTCTGTCCGCCGAATTGCTGCCGGGGCAGACGGTGGAGTTCCCGTTCTTCATTACCTGGCACTTTCCTAACCGCACGGCGACTGGCTGTGGGTGGGAAACCTCACAGCCGGAGGATGACTGGCTGGGCAACTATTATTGCACGCGCTTCGCGGATGCCGGGGAGGTAGCCGAATACGTGGTCAGCAATCTGGACTGGCTGGAGCAACAGTCGCGCCAGTATGTAGCCGCGATGCTGTCCAGCACGCTGCCTGATTATGTAATTGACGCGGCGATGAGCAATGTCTCCACGCTGCGTACCCAGACCTGTTTCCGGATAGCCGACGGCAGCTTTCATGCTTTTGAGGGCTGTAGTGATGGGGGTGGGTGTTGCCACGGCACCTGTACACACGTGTGGAACTATGAGCACACCACCGCGTTTCTGTTCCCCAGCCTATCACGATCCATTCGGGAAACCGAGTTCCTCAACGACACCTGGCCCGACGGGTTAATGTCGTTTCGTACTTCATTGCCGTTGGGTACTGAGTCCCGGCGAAACGCCGCCGCCGACGGCCAGATGGGGTGTGTTATGAAGCTGTACCGCGACTGGCAACTGTGCGGAGACGACAAGTGGTTGCGCAAGCTGTGGCCGCCGGCGAAGAAGGCTCTGGAGTTTGCCTGGATTGAGGGGGGCGGGGATGGCGATCAGGATGGGGTGATGGAGGGAATCCAGCACTCTACTTATGACGTAGAGTATCATGGGCCTAACCCGCAGTGCGGAACGTGGTACCTGGGAGCGCTGCGGGCCGCCGAGGAGATGGCCCGCGCCGTCGGTGAGGAGGAAGCCGCGCAGAAATATCAGCAATTATTCCGGAACGGGAGTCGCTGGGTTGATGAGAACTTGTTCAACGGTGAATACTACATCCAGCAAGTGCGGTCACAGGTGGGCCGAAAGGTCGCTGACGGACTCATCCTCGGCTATGGCTCGGAAATTACGCAAGAGCCAAAGTTTCAAGTGGGTATCGGCTGCCTGGCTGATCAGCTTATCGGGCAGTATTTCGCCTACATTGTAGAGCTGGGCTACCTGCTAGACCACGACAATATGCGGCGAGCTGTACAGGCGGTCTTTCAGCATAACTTTAAGCCGAACCTGTCCGCCCATGCCTGCCTGCTGCGCACCTTCGCGCTCAACGATGAAGCGGGTACTGTCATCTGTACCTGGCCCCATGGCGGCCGGCCCCACGTCCCTATGTATTTCGCCAGTGAAGTATGGACGAGCATGGATTACCTACTCGGCACTTTACTGCTCTATGAGGGCCTGATACCCGAAGGGCTGGCAGTAATCCGTGCCGCCCGGCAGCGCCACGATGGCGAGAAGCGTAATCCGTGGAATGAGGCTGAGTGTGGTCATCACTACGCTCGCGCGATGGCGGCGTGGGCGCCGATATTGGCCCTGTCGGGGTTTCATTATTCGGGGGTCAGCGGCGAGATGAAATTCGCACCGATAACTAACACCGACGACTTCCGCTGCGTCTGGTCTACCCCCGCGGCGTGGGGGCTGTTCGGCCAGCGGCGTAGTGGGGAGAACTTCACGTGGCGTCTGAGTCCGCTGCATGGCGAGCAACGGCTTCAAGCGCTGAGCCTGGCACTGTCCGGTGAGGGTGATCTATCCGGCATAAAGGTGGCCGTGGACTGGCAGGAACTGCCCGTGGAGACTGAGATCCACACGGACCGCCTGCAGATACGGTTTGCCGAGCCGCTGACCATCGGCGCGGGGCAGGAGCTAACAGTCATAGCGGCGCAAGCATAAATTGCTGTTCCCCCGCGCGCACTAAGTAAGCTCAAACAAAACGGCGCCCCACGGGCGCCGTTTCCTTCTGTAGTGGTGCCGAAGGCCGGATTCGAACCGGCACGGGCAGAAGCCCACTGCCTCCTGAGGACAGCGTGTCTACCAATTCCACCACTTCGGCTCTACCGGCATTATAATGATTCGGCGATGTAGCTGTCAAGAGGTTAATCAGCCGCGCCCGCGAATAGTTGAATCAATAAATAGTACCTGGACGGCGAGCGGAGCTAATTCTCAACTAAATAAGGAGGCGGTAATGATGCGAACTGTCAACTATGGTGTGATCGGCCTGGGATTCTTCGGAGAAAAGCACTGTGAGGCCCTGGCAACACTCCCGCAGGCTAATATCTATGCGTTGTGTACCCGCACCGAGTCGCGCCTGGCGGAGCTGGGGGAACGGTTTGGTGCGGAGAAGACCTACACTGACTACAATGACTTGCTGGCTGACCCTAACGTGGAGGCCGTCAGTGTGGTGACGATGTATAACCAGCACAAAGCACCGGCCATCGCTGCGCTGGAAGCCGGTAAGCACGTGATGCTGGAAAAACCGATGGCCTCCACGCTGGAGGATTGCCAGGAGATTGTCCAGGCAGCGGAAGCGGCGGCAGGATTCTTTATGGTGGGGCATATCTGTCGCTTCAATCCGCGCTACGCGGCGGCCAAAGAGCCGATTGCTGAGGGGCGCATCGGGAAAATTGTCTCCATGTACGCCCGGCGCAATATCCCCGCCTGGGTCGGGGAGGGAGTGCTGCCGAAAATAGGCCCGATCATCGGCGATGGCGTCCACGACACTGACCTGATGCTGTGGTACAGTGGAGCGAAGATCGTCAGCGCTTACGCCCAGACCGTGAACGTGCGCGGGCTGAAGAATCCGGATTTGGGCTGGACGATGTATCGTTTCGACACCGGCGCCGTAGGGATACTGGAGGATGTCTGGTTCCTGCCCGACAATACGCCCTTCCAGATTGACGAGCGGATGGAGATTATCGGCACCGAGGGGTCCATCCACATCCACGAAACCCATCCGAATCTCTCCTTCCTGGACGCCGATGGCTGGCATTGCCCGGACACTACCTATTGGCCGGAGCTCCGCGGGCAACTGCAAGGGGCACTGTGCGCCGAACTGGCCTATTTCGTCAACTGTGTCGCCACCGGCGAGCCGCCATCAGTCATTACGCCCGCCGAATCTATGGCCGCCGTAGAAGCCTGCCTGGCCGCGGAAAGATCCGCCGCCACCGGCGAGGTGGTGTCACTGTAGCGGTAAGCTCAGTTACCACGGCGGGAGGGCGAGGGTGCCGCCTTCCATCATTAGTGAGGTGCCATTGATGAAGCCGGCATCGTCGCTGAGCAGAAAAGCCGCCGCTTTGGCGACGTCCTCGGGCTGGCCGAGACGGCGTACTGGTATTTTCTGCGCTATGTCAGCTAATAGCTCCTCCTCTGGTGTGTCCCAGCCGGCACAACTGGCCCGCAGCATCGGCGTGTCAATGGTTCCCGGGCAGATGCCCACCACGCGAATGACGCCGGCATGGTCAGTGGCCAGACAGCGAATCAGCGCTTCCAAAGCAGCCTTGGAGGCACAATAGAGGGCATGGGCCGGGAAGCCGATAAACGCGGCCACCGAGGTGGTGATTACTACTACGCCCTGACCCTGCTTCTCCATCACCGGCACAATGTGCTTGAGCAGCAGGAAGTTGCCCTTGACATTAACCCCCATTATCAGTTGCCAGTCGTCCTCGGTGAAGTCTTTTACCGTGCCCTCGCGCCAGACGCCGGCATTGCTGTGCAGGCAGTCAATACGGCCAAACGTCTTTAGTGTCTCATCCACCAGGTGCTTTACGTCATCTTCTGATGAGATGTCGGTCTCGATGAAGCGTACCTCGTGGTCCTGGGCTTGCAGTTCCTCCTCCAAGGCGGCGCCCGCCTCGGGTTGGTTGGAGACGATGACGACCTTGGCCCCCAATGCGGCGAAGTGGCGGCTGCAGCCAGCGCCGATGCCCGACGTGCCACCGGTGACAATTATGACTTTGTCCTGAAGATCCATAGCAATATCACTCCTTCTTCTCAATAAATGATTGGCGGCCTTCGTCCCAATGCATAAACTCGAAAACGGCCCCGTCCTCTAATATGAACGCAACCGTTAGCCCTTCCATGGGGCGGAAAGGCTCCAGGATAATCTCCTTGCCGGCCAGCTCTGCCTCCAGGTCATCGGTCGCGAAGGCCAGGTGCGGCAGCTCGCGCAGTGGCCCGGTGACCGGGGAGTCCGGCTCATAGCGCAAATACTCGATTTTGTAGGGATGGTCCAGGGGGTCGGTCACCCAGACTTTGGTGTCGGCCACGTACATTTCGCCCGGCTGGGGCTCGTCGGTGGGAATACCTACATGGTGAAACTGACGCATACTCATCAACCTCCTTTTACAGTGTGTTGACAATCCATTTATTCACTGGCCTGCCGCCGATAGGTAATGGCACGGTCAATCATCCGGAAGATGTCGTTCTCGGGCGCGTAGCCCAGCACCGACCGCGCTTTGGAAATGTCAATTTGAAACGAATAATATCCCGGGGAAACAATCTCAATGGTCGGGATATCAAGCTGCTCGGAGATGTATTCGGCGGCGACCCGGTAGTCGAATGGCGCCGGGGCGGCGATGTTAAAATCCTGGCCCAGAGCGGATTCGTT
>JAUWJN010000113.1 GCA_030607655.1 bacterium | reverse complement strand
GGCCAGATACTCGATTTCATGGGAGCCCCTCATCGCCATCTCCAGGACACAATACTTATGCTGGTCAGTCAGTTGCAGCAGCGCGCGCGGCAGGCCAATCTCGTTGTTCTCCGTTCGTGGGGCCACCAGGGTCGGCGCAGACAGTTGGAGGATAGAACCAATCATATCCTTGGTGGTAGTTTTCCCTGCGCTACCGGTTACCCCTACCACTGTTAGTTCAAAGTGGCCGCGCACCCACGTGGCTAGCTGTCCGTAAGCTCGAAGGGTGTCTTCAACATATATCAGCGCACTACCCGACGGCAGCTCTGCCGGCTTCTTACTCACCACGGCGGCGACCGCCCCAACCCTCATCGCCTCGGCGGCAAAGTTATGGCCGTCAAAGCGCTCGCCGGCGAGTGCTACGAACACTTCTCCGGACTTGATGGTCCGGCTATCGGTACTGACCCCGGCAGTCGGCAGATCACCACCGACACCTTCTAGACGGCCCTCTATGGCCTCAGCTATTTGTCCTAATGTCATTCTCATATTAGCCCATCCATACCTAAGCCCAGGCCTTTTGCAGCGCCTCCCGGGCTACCTCTCGATCATCGAAAGGCACTTGGCAATCGGCGAATATCTGGTACGTCTCGTGCCCCTTGCCCGCGATTAGTAGTATATCACCAGACTGACACTGATTCACCGCATCAAGTATCGCCTGCCGCCGGTCGGACTCCACGGCATAGCTATTCCCAACTACTCCGGCGACGATTTCCCCGATGATGGCCATTGGCTCTTCGGACCGCGGGTTGTCGGAGGTGATTATGGTGAAGTCGGCCTTGGCGGTCGCTATCTGTCCCATTTGCGGCCGTTTGCCGCGGTCGCGATCCCCGCCACAGCCAAATACACATAGCAGCCGGTTCGGCTGGAGGGCGCGGGCTGTGCTCAGCACGTTATCTAGCGCGTCGGGAGTATGGGCATAATCAACGATAACAGTGAAATCTTGGCCCTCATCAATGCGCTCAAAGCGACCCGGCACATTCCTCAGCGCCCTCAGGCCGGCGGCAATCTGGTCGGCCTCGATGCCTAACCCATGCGCACAAGCCGCCGCCGCCAGGGCATTGTACAAGTTGAACCCACCGGTCAGGGCCAGATGCACTGGCACCGCTGGGCACTCGGGAAGATGCAGCTCGAAATCAATACCCGCGGCACCAATTTCGGCCCTGGTCCCGGTGACCTCTACTTGTTGTTCCAATCCATATGTCACCACCCGGCACTGGGCTTGTTGTTGGATGCGTTGGCCGGCCACATCATCAATATTTACCGCAGCCACCAGTGATTTCTCCGGAGCAGCTAGCTGGGCATAATCGGTAAATAGCCGCAGCTTAGCGGCAAAATACTCCTCCAAATTCTGGTGGAAGTCCAGGTGGTCTTGAGAAAGATTGGTAAAGATTACTGCGTCAAACTTACACCGCCACGTCCGATCAAGTTGGAGGCCATGGGAAGAGACTTCCAGGGAAACATGACTAACGCCCTCCTGGCGCATTTGCGCCAGAAGTCTTTGCAGCTCTACTGAGTCAGGCGTAGTGCGGTCAGCCGGTAGGCTGCGGCCGGCGATAATGCGACTGGGGGTAGTAATCAGACCGGTGCTCGCCCCGCCAGCCTGCCAGATACTATCCATCATATATGCCACCGTGGTTTTCCCATTGGTCCCAGTTACTCCCACTAGCTTCAGAAACCGGGAGGGGTGGCCGTAGAACTCAGCCGCCAGGTGGGCGGCAGCCCGCCGCGAGTCGTCCACTCGAATAGCACTGACCTGCTCCGGGATAAGGTGAGCAGACTCGGGGGCCTGGTATACCACCGCTGCCGCCCCGCGGTCTACCGCCTCGGCGATGAACTGATGGCCGTCGTGCTGGTAGCCTTTGATCGCGACGAATACGTCCCCGGCAGCAACCTGGCGGGAGTCAGTCACTATGCCGCTCACTGGCTGGCTACCGACCAGGCGACGGCTGTCCGCCCATGGCGCAGTAAGTTGAGCGAGGCTATCTTGGTGAATTAGCGCATTCATTACCATAGTTAACGGCTATTACTCGCAGCCTATTCAGTCAACGGCGGCTGCCTGGGATACAAGCCCCTGCTGTTTGAGCATATACAGGGCAATCCGCTGGGCTACCGGTGCGGCCACATCCGCCCCATGCTGGCCGATTTTGGGATTTCGGGCTGTTACTAGTATAACAAACTCTGGCTGCCTGTCCACCGGTGCTACTAGCAGGAAGCTTACCAGGTACTCATTCAGCCATTTCTTCTGCTTCGGGTCCCAGATTTGAGCGGTCCCCGTCTTGCCACCCACGGCCACTCCCGAAATTCGCGCCCGATTCCCGGTGCCGTGTTCCACGGCATTACCCAGCAGCCACCGCACCTTCTCCGATGTCACCTCACTGCAGACGCGCCGGATGGGGTATGGATTAACTTGCTGATATACGCTGCCATCGGGATTAATGACTCGCTCCACCACGTGGGACTGCATTAACACTCCTCCATTGACCACTGCTGATATTGCCGCCAGCAAGTTAATGTCGGTTACTGAAACGTTTTGGCCAAAGCCCATATTAGCCACATCGCGTATGCGCATTGTCTGCGGCGATTGCAGCCGACCGGCAGCTTCAGCCGGTAAGCCAATGGCCGTTGGCTCGCCGATGCCACAGTCCTGCAGAAATTTGTAGAAGCGCTCAGGGCCTATCTTAACCGCTATCTGTGCCGCCCCGATATTGCACGATTTGGCAATTACTCCGCTAAGATCAAGGCTACCGTGGCCGTGACCTCTATGGCCCCAACGGCCCCAACAGTGCAATGGTCTGCCGCCGAGCATCGTTACTCCTGCGCAGTAAAACCTATCAGTAGGTTTCACTACCCCCAACTCCAGGGCCGCGGCCTCCAGTAGTACCTTAAAAGTACTGCCCGGCTCATACTCACGATTTACACAGAAATTACGGAGCCTCTTGCTGCTGCTGGCTACTTTCTCCACTCCGGTAGCGGCGGAGGCAATTTTATTCGGATCATAATTGGGTCGGCTAGCCAGGGCCAGAATTGCGCCGGTGTTAGGATTCATCACCACGGCGGTGGCTTCCGTTGGCTTATTATACTTCCAGCATCTATCCAGGGCATCGTCTACCACCCGCTGCAGCTCCAAATCCACGGTGAGTACCACATCCTTACCCGGCACGGGCGGCAGCCCACCGTCATTCTCCTGACCTACTATCGTCCGGCCCCAGGCATCAATATTTCGTTGGGGCAGACCAGGCAATCCCTCAAGTACAAATCTATATCTATATTCTATTCCGGCCCACGGGCGATGATCGCTGCCGCAATATCCTACCAGATGACAACCTACTGCGCCCGCCGGATATACTCTTTTATATTCCAGGTCCCGGGATATGCCCCTATAGTGCTGAGCCATTATCTGACGGGCGATGCTCAGTGGTACCCGCCGCTGCAGGTAGGCAAAGTCACTATCCCGGTTGAGTTTTTCCAGAATCTCCGCGGGGGCTACTTCAAGCTTATCAGCCAGATATGCAGCCACCGACTGGGTATCTTCGTAGTCACGAAGCAGGCGCGGATTGACCCTCAGAGAGGCAGTCATAACGCTATCTGCCAGTACCCGCCCTCGTCGGTCCAGGATGGCCCCGGCCTGGCTCTGCGCGGGCGGACCGGGGCGATGAATTGCCCGATCAACGCGCAGATAGTAGGCGCGATTGAAAATCTGGACATACAACAGCCGCCCGCCCAGAGCTACCGCCAGCAGAATGACTATGCCCAGCGCAGTTCTCAGAAGACGCTCGTCGGGCAAGCTATTAGCAGCCTTGCCCGACAGTGGGATACGACTCGTATTATATGTGGTGCCCACTGCTCGCTTCCTTCGAGTGCAGGTTAGAACCCACGGCTAACAAAGCCGCGCCCTTACCAGCCGCGGCCAAAAGGTTGTCCCCGGCGGGCTGCTATTTCCTGCTCGGCACCTGCCGGCCGCCGTTGCGGGGCTAGTGCTGCCGGCCGCGGACTTACCGGCGAGATAGCCCACTGTTCCGGGGGCAAGGGCGATAAAGTTACATCATCGGCGTCTGCCGGGGCAAAGAGCATTCCCTGTAGAGCGGCAAACCGGCGCAGTTCAGCTCTATCGCGAAGTTGGGATACCCTACGCCACAACTGTTTCTGAGCGGCTAGCTGCTCATCTATTTGCCGCTGCAAGCGGTTAGCCTGCAGTTCCAACTCGGAGACCCGCGCGCAAGAGATGAGGAAAACAATGCTAGCCGCACCAATACAGTTGATAAGCATTACTGGCCATAGGAGCCGGGGCCAGCCTCGGTGGGCCCGAGAGCGGTGGGCATTCGACTGCAAGGAGCGGGTCACGGATGTATTCCCCATTTGGTTTCGGTTATACCGATAAGTTAGTAGTGCGAGGTGGGTGCCGTCGTAGCGGCGTCAGTTACTGTGGTGCTGCCACTGTTCCCTAGTGCGATGTAGTTGACATTGTCACAGCGGGTCGGCTACAATGCTAGGCGCGCTTGGCTGCGCCCCCTGCCACAATCTTTGCTGCAACTAGGCTGCGATTTATGGGGTAATGGCGGCACCCACCTCTTGGTGCGACTGCGCGAAGGAGATTTTCCGGCCCAGTTTCCGTTGTAAATTTATAAGCCTCACCCAGAGCCTAAGTTTCTTGCTTGCCGACTTTTCATACGGCCTGGGCAGCGTGCAAGCGACAAGTCCGCACGGCTGGATTTCGGCGAATCTCGTCTTCGTCAGGGTACAGAGGCCGGGGCGTCAAGTATTTTACTCGCGGCTTTCTGTGCCCCTTGTCCAATAATAGGGCGGGAGGCCCGGAAGTGCGCGGATTCTGCAAGGCCCGAAGCTCACGTCTCACCAGGCCGTGCTCGTGGCCTGCCCAGGTAAGTACCACTAAGCGACCGACGCCTGGCCGTAGAGCTTGCGTAGCCATCTGCAGACCGCTCTGTAGCTCGTCTATTTCGTCATTTACTTCGATGCGGATGGCCATTAGCCACGGCGTTGCCGGGTGTCGTTTCTTTCCCCGGCGTGCCGCAGTGGCCATCTGTGCTGCGATGATTTCAGCGAGCTGAGCTGTGGTCCGAATCGGCCCGCTCCCCTCCCTGAACGATACGATCCAGGTGGCCAGCTTCCTGGCCTCCCGCCCGCTACCAATGCGCCGCAGAACCTGATATAACTTCTCCTCGGAATAATTGTTGACCACTTCGTACCCCGTCAGTTCCTGACTCTGGTCCATACGCATATCTAGAGCTTCGCGGCTATCGAAACTGAAGCCCCGAGCCGGATCAAGCATTTGATCCCGCGACAGGCCGGTATCAATCAACACCCCATCTACTTCATCAACCCCCGCCTCTTCCAGTATTGCCCGCAGTTGGGAATAACGGCGGTGGAAGAGGCGAAACCTTCCCCCAAACCTAGCCAGTCTCTGCCGGGCCAGCTCCAGGGCTTGCTCATCGCGGTCAATCCCAATCAGAGACCCCTGAGGAGCACTTTCCAGGATTAACTCGCTATGACCACCGGGGCCGATGGTCATGTCCACATAGGTTCCGTCGGCGCGGATGTCAAGGTGCGCTAGTACTTTCTCTGGCATTGCCGGGAGGTGAAGCGGTATGCTCAACTCCCTGAGCTATCCTCCTCAACTTGGCCGCTTACGCCTCTCAGCAGCTGTCGGGTAATCTGCTTGAGCTCCTGACCCCGCTGGCTCAGGAACTCGTTATAGCTATTCGCTTCCCAGATTTCGTAGCGGTCCTCTAAGCGTATCAATTGCGCCTCGGCCGGGTCCTGGTCAAGGCCAGCCCAACGCAGTAGTGCCTCAGGTACCTTCAATCTTCCCTGATCATCTATCTTGCATATTTCAGCCGTCGCAATGAGCAGCCGTTTCAGATCGTGCACATCGGCATCCAATGAATCCAACTGAGCAAAGCGCTGACAGTATAGGTTCCAGGCATCCGGTCCAAAGATATTTATACAGTTATCAAACCCGCAGGCCAGTATCACATTACGTGGCAAGCTCTCTTGCTGCTGTTCGCGTAGTTTAATCCGGCCTCCGCTATCCAGTTTATGAATTGTAGTACCCTGTGGCTCAAACATTTCTGGTCCAAGACAGACCCTTTTACTACATATTTATTCCATGTTTTCCCATTATAAACCAATCCGAAACATTTGTCAACCCTTTGGGGAGATTTTTCTTAAAAAATTGCCTCTCGCTAATGTTAGGTACGTGATTCGACTTACGGAAATGTTGTCTGCGGCGGCCGCATAATGGGTTTATAGAGGAATATACATTGGGTGCGACGAAATTGCTAAGGTATTGCGCTATAAGTAACGCACAGAACGGAGGCAACAAGTAGATGGAACGTCGCAGGCTAGGAAAGTCGGATTTAGAACTAACTGTGGTCGGCTTGGGTTGCTGGATTATGGGGCGCGCCGGGTGGGTGAACGTCAAGGACGAAGAATCTATCGCCGCGATTCATACCGCTCTTGAACTGGGCATCAACTGGCTGGACACGGCCGAGGGCTATGGTGGTGGGCACTCGGAGCGAGTAATTGCCCAGGCTCTGGAGGGCCACAAGCGGGAGGAGGTCATTATCGCTACCAAAGTGAGCCCCGAGAACCTGAGCAAGCAGAAACTGCCCCAGGCCCTGGCGAGTAGTCTGAAGAATCTGAATACCGACTATGTGGACCTTTACCAGATCCACTGGCCCAGTCCCGACTACCGCTACCACTCCTCTCACCCCGACGTGCCCCTCGAGGAAACGATGGAAACCCTCCTTGCTGAGCAGAAGAAGGGAAAGATACGTTACATCGGCATCTCGAACTTTGATGCGGCGCAAATGGCCCAAGCTCTGGAGACGGGCCGGATTGAGTCCCTCCAGCCTCCATACAGCCTCTACTGGCGCCACCTTGAAGCCGAGGATTTGCCCTTCTGCCGGCAGCACAACATTGGCGTAATCTGTTATAGTCCGATGGCTCAGGGACTACTTACCGGCAAGTTCAGTCTAGAGAATCGGCCGCCTCCCGAAGACAATCGCTCGGGCGCTAGGCTGTTTCAGTCACCGACCTATGAGGCCGCTTTGGAAGGCATACCGGTAATTCGCGAGATTGGGAAAAAACACGGCAAGACCTCGGGGCAGACGGCACTGCGGTGGCTGCTGCAACAGCCCGGGGTAACGGCCGCCATTGTCGGGGCCCGCAATCCGCAGCATGTCAAGGAGAACGTAGGCGCGGCAAATTGGGAGCTAAGCGTCGAGGACATTGAGGCCCTTGGTGCCGTGGGGGACAAGGTTATGGCCACGCTGCCGGACAATGACTCCACCACGTGGGCGCGTTAGCTGCCGACGAAGGGATTAGCCATTGACCGCGCTGCGCAGCGCCGCTAGGGCAGCGGCATAACCATCAGGATGGCCGAACAGGTACGAGCCGCAGACTAGCACATCAGCACCGGCGGCTACTACCTGGCGT
>JAUWJN010000144.1 GCA_030607655.1 bacterium | reverse complement strand
CTTGTAATTCCGGGCGGCCAGCAAGGCGGCCTCATTAACCAGATTCTCCAGGTCAGCCCCGGAAAATCCCGGCGTGCGCTTGGCCAGTATTGAGGTGTCCACATCATCGGTCAGAGGCTTATCTTTCACGTACAGCTCTATTATCGCCTCGCGTTCCTTAAGATCAGGATTAGGCACTACCACCCGGCGATCAAAGCGTCCCGGCCGCAGTAGCGCGGGATCCAGGATGTCCGGGCGGTTAGTCGCCGCCAATATGATAACATCGGCGTTGGGATCAAAGCCGTCCATCTCTACTAGCAGGGCATTAAGGGTCTGCTCGCGCTCATCGTGACCCCCGCCCAGTCCGGCACCGCGCAGCCGCCCCACCGCATCAAGCTCGTCAATAAAGACTATCGCCGGCAGGTGCTGCTTGGCCTGCACAAACAGATCGCGGACCCGGGAAGCTCCCACCCCGACGAACATCTCCACGAAGTCAGAGCCGCTAATATAGAAAAAGTTTACGTCCGCCTCGCCGGCCACGGCGCGGGCCAGCAGAGTCTTGCCGCAACCGGGCGGCCCCACTAGCAACACACCTCGCGGAATCTTAGCGCCTATGGCCCGGAAACGCTCCGGCTCTTTGAGGAACTCCACCACCTCTTCAAGCTCCTCTTTGACCTCCTTCATACCGGCGACGTCGTCAAAAGTTACCCGTTTGAGATTCTCGCCCAGCAGCTTGGCTTGGCTACGCCCAAATTGGAACGCTTGTCCGCCGGCAGCTCGCATCTGCCTCATAATTAGCAGCCAGAAGACCACTAGTATTATTAGGGGGAAAAATACCGTCCCGGCGATACCCAGTAGCCGATCAGTCCACGACCCACCAGTGGTCTCCACCGCCACGTTGGGGTACTGCTTGCGCATCTCCCACACGACCTCAGGAGTATACTTGAATTCCACCGTAAACTTATCGTACTGGGAGCCATCGGGAAAAGCGTCCGCGACAAAGGTGCCCTCCGCCCGCTCGCCACCAGTCAACTTCATAGACTTGATTTTGCCCGCGTCAAGGTCCGCCATAAATTCACTGTAAATATATTCCTTGACGACTGGGCCCGGCCCCGATAGCTGCGGGATCATATAAAAGGCAAAGACGATTGAGGCAATGACTAACAATATAACAAAGGGATTTTGTCTCCTCATTTATCTGTCATCCTAATTGTCAGATTCGGTAGTTGGTTGTTCCCCGACCACCGTCAGCTTCAAAAAACGCTGGGTCTGGGCACTAACCTTAAACTGTTCGCTGAGCCGATAGCCTACCACCCACACAATTTCATCATCCCCGGTAACTAGCAACGGCACTCGTCCGCGCTGGCGGCGCGGCACCTTTTCATCTACAAATATATCTTGCAGCTTCTTATGCCCCGACAGCCCCAGCGGCTGGAAGCTATCGCCGGGCCGCCAGGTGCGCACAAAAAGCTCATCACCGATGGCCTGTGCGTCCACCGTGATTTGACACCCTTTGGCCTCACCCAGTTCGTCAGGTCGCTGCGCCATTACCTGGGCTTGGAGGGTTAAGTCCAGTTCCGGCGCTGTCACCTTCCCCGGCACAGGCAAAATCCACCGCCCCCTTATGGCCGGCTCGGGGGCCTCCTCGGGCGTATAAGTACTTAGTTCAATACTATTATACCCCCGCCGCGCCGAAATTGCACCTATTAGAGGCACCTGAGCACCCGTTTGGCCCTCGCGGATGAGCTTCTGCAACGCGCGGTAGTGTGCCGCTTCTATATCGGCGGCCTCGCCCCGCAACTGGATGAGGGCGTAGCGGAGCAGCCGGTAGCGCAATCCTTCAGGCATATCCGCTAACTGGGTCAGGTCCAAGGTAATGCGGCGGTCATCGCCGCGGGCGGCTTGCTGGTAGGCCGCTGCCACCAGCGGCTCAGTCCAATCTAACTCTTGCTCGACGGCTCCGGCCAGGCGCAGCAGACTCGTCTCAAGCTGGGGCGCATAATCACTCTCCAGCAGGGGCAACAGCTCCAGGCGCACCTTGTTGCGCAGATAATCACCTGTACTCAAGTTGCTGGCATCCAGGCGCGGCTGCAAATTATGGCGGCGGCAGTATTCCGCCGTCTCGGCTCGCCAGACGGTAATCAGCGGCCGAATAAACTGGCCCCGCCGGGGCGGAATGCTGCGCAGACCATACAGTCCGGTCCCCCGCAGCAAGTTGATTAGCAGCGTCTCAACTCTGTCAGTGGCCGTATGCCCCAGAGCCACCCGGTCAAATCCGTGTTGGTCGGCCAGGCGGGCAAAAAACTCATAGCGAGCCTGGCGGCCCGCTGCTTCTACCGACAGCTTCTGGTCAGCGGCCAGGGCGGCAATATCGCGCCGCTCTACAAAGCAGGGCAGGTCCCACTGTTGGCAACAGCTTTGCACATACTGCTCGTCCTTATCCGCCTCCACTCCGCGCAGTTGATGGTTCAGGTGGGCAACCGCCAGTTGAATGGGCAAATCCCCGGACAGCGTGTACAGCACATGCAACAAGGCCATTGAATCTGGCCCGCCGGAGACGGCTACCAGTATCCTCTGGCCCGCTTCCAGCATATCGTATTCGGCCACCGCGGCCAGCAACTTTTCTTGTAATCCAATCCGGCGCTCCATATTGACTACCCTGTTGCTGGAAAGATTATTAATGGTGGCACAGGCATCCTGCCTGTGGGTTTCGCGTACACGGGCGGGAAGCCCGTGCCACCCGGGGGCTTTACTGAGCAGTTATGCGGTGCAAAGTCTGGAGATAAATCTCTCGGGTCTGGGCGATAACCTCGGCAGGCAGCTCGGGGGCAGGAGGTTCTTTGTCCCAATCCAGACTATCCAAATAGTCGCGGACATACTGCTTATCATAGGCCTGCTGGGGTCGGCCCGGCTCATATTGGCTGACATCCCAGTACCGCGACGCATCCGGAGTAAGCAGCTCATCAATCAGTATCAAATCACCGTTGACCAGGCCAAACTCAAACTTGGTATCCGCCAGGATGAAGCCCCGCTGGCGGGCAAAATCAGCGGCGAACTGGTACAATTCCAGCGTTTTTTCTTCCAGGTCTTTGGCCAGGCGGGAGCCGGTAATTTCCGCCACTCGTTCCTTGGTGATATTCTCATCGTGCCCGCTGGGCGCCTTGGTCGCCGGAGTAAAGATAGGCTCGGATAGCTGGGCCGATTCGACCAGGCCCTCCGGCAACTGGTGGCCGCAGATTTCGCCGCTCTCTTTGTAAGAGCGCCAGCCCGAGCCGGACAGGTAGCCGCGGACTACACACTCAACCGGTATTACCTTCGCCTTGCGCGCCCACATGGTCCGACCTTCCAGTATTGCGCCGCATTCGGCGACTTCGGCGGGGAAATCATCCACATTCACCGACAATAAATGATTGGGCACGATATGGCGAGTCTTATCAAACCAAAATACCGACAGAGCAGTCAGTATCTTGCCCTTACCGGGGATGCCATTGGGCATTACACAGTCGAAGGCCGAGATGCGGTCGGTGGCTACCAGCAGCAAGCCCTGCTCATACTCGTAGATGTCGCGCACCTTTCCCGAACGGCGACTGATGGCTCCGGGTAGATCGGTAGTAAGAATTGCCTTCTCAGGAAGTTCCGACACGACTTACCCCTCCCTAGCTGTTATGATTATAGCCCCAACATCTGAACAATAGTCTGTAGGTCGGCTGGTGCCTTGTCCGGTTCTGCCGTGAGAGCCACGGCTCGATCTGGGTCCTTCAGTCCATGGCCGGTCAGAGTGCACACCACAGTAACTGGGTCATCTCCGAAGAAACCCTGGACAGCCAGCTTCTTAACCCCGGCTACTCCGGCTCCTGACGCCGGCTCTACAAAGATGCCCTCGGTACCGGCAAGCTCCGAGTAAGCAGCCAGGATTTCATCATCGGTCACAATTTGTACGAGGCCGTCCGATTCCTCCACCGCTTGGGCGGCATCCTGCCAGCGGGCCGGATTACCGATACGGATGGCCGTGGCCACAGTTTCTGGATTCTCTACCGGCTTACCGTGCACCATCGGCGCCGCTCCCGCGGCCTGGAAGCCCAACATTCGGGGCCGACTGGCAACCAAGCCCTGCTCATAATATTCACAGTAGCCCCACCAGTAGGCGGTAATATTGCCGGCATTGCCTACGGGCAAGGCATGAAAATCAGGCGCCCACCCCAGCGTCTCACACACTTCAAAGGCGGCCGTTTTTTGGCCTTCCATGCGGTACGGATTCAGAGAATTAACCAGGGTAACCGGGTAATTATCGGTTATTTCGCGCACCAGATGCAGGCAATCGTCAAAATTGCCCGCTACCTGGATAACCCGCGCGCCGTGGGACAAGGCCTGGGCCAGCTTACCCAGGGCCACATATCCGTCGGGAATCAGCACAATTGCAGTCATCCCCGCGGCAGCCGAGTAGGCAGCCGCGGCGGCTGAGGTGTTACCCGTGGAGGCGCACATAGTCATCTGGGCGCCTTCTTCTTGGGCCTTGGCCACCGCCATAGTCATGCCCCGGTCCTTGAACGAGCCGGTAGGATTGACCCCTTCATACTTAAAGTAGAGCTGGATGCGGCCGGGCAGACTGGGGCCAATACTGCGTGAGGGGATCAGCGGGGTGTTGCCTTCTAGCAGGGTGACGCGCGGCGTCTTATCGGTAACCGGCAAGAAATCCTGGTATTCTTCGATTACGCCCCGCCACCGACCGGCCGGGCCCAGAGGTGGATTGGCGTTCACTATTCCACCACCCGAATCATACTGCAAATATCCTGCACGATATTCAAGTCGCGGATACAACTGAGGGCCGACTGCAAATTCTTCTCCGGGCCCTTGTGCATTATCCAGACGATTTCGGCGCTATTGTCCTGCGCCGATTCCTGAATGACCGACTGCATACTGACGCCCTCCTGCCCGAAGATGGTGGCGATAGTTCCGAGTACTCCGGGCCGGTCGGCGACGCGCATTCTTAGATAAACACTGGTTTCAACCTCTTCTATGGGCTTAATCTGCGCCTGCCCCTCGCAGGTGCAGGACACGCGGCCGGCTGAGTTGTGAATTATGTTACGGGCGCAGTCAATGACGTCAGCGGCCACGGCACTGCCAGTGGGCAAGGCCCCAGCGCCGCGACCATACAGCATCATCTCGCCACACTCCGGGCCGCGGATGAATATGGCATTGAAGACCCCGCTAACCGCCGCCAGGGGATGGTCAGCGGGAAGCAGAGCGGGATGCACCCGCAGCTCAAGCTGGTCGTTATCCCGTTTGCCGATAGCCAGCAGCTTGATGACATAATCCATTTGGCGAGCATAGTCCAAGTCAGTCGTGGTCACCGCCGCTATGCCCTCGCGATAGATTTGCTCGACTGGGACCCGGGCGCCAAAGGCTATGGCCGCCAGAATGGCCAGTTTATTGGTCGAATCAATCCCTTCGATGTCATCGGTGGGGTCGGCTTCGGCATAGCCGAGGCGCTGGGCCTCGGCCAGCACCTCGGCAAATTCCTTGCCCTCCTGGCTCATGCGGGTCAGGATATAGTTAGTAGTACCGTTCACAATGCCCACAATCTCATCGAGGCGGCTGGCAGTCAGGCTTTCTTTGAGGGAGCGGATAATTGGTATCACCCCGCCGACACTACCCTCAAACTGCACATCAACACCGTGCTGGGCCGCCGCGCTGAGTATCTGCTCGCCGTGTTTGGCCATCAGCTCCTTGTTAGAGGTCACCACACTTTTGCCGGCCGCCAGGGCCGTCATTACGTAGTCCTTGGCGACACCGGTGCCCCCAATAGTCTCGACGATGATGTCAATGTTGGGATTGTTGATGAGCGCCAGGGCGTCAGTGGTTTTCAGCTCCTCGGGAACGGAAAAGTCTCGGGGGCGGTCCCAGTCTATGTCAGCCAGGCCGGCGACCACAATATCCGTCCCGAGGGCACGTCGGATTTCACCGGCGTTGCTTTCCAGAATCTGATATAGTCCGCCGCCGACTACGCCTACGCCCAAGATCCCTATTCTTATTGGTTGGTCGGGCATGCTGGTCACCTGTTCACTCCCAGCCATACGCTGGCCGGGCGCCGCCGACTACGCCTCGCCCTCAGCCCGTTTTGCGATGATCATCAGCGTTTGATCTTCCTGCACTGCTTGTTCGTTGTCCACCAGAATGCGCACTACCACTCCCCGCACCGGACTGGGAACTTCATTGAAGAGCTTCATCGCCTCCACCAAACCGACCGTGTCGCCGTGCTCTACGTGATCACCCACGGCCACAAAAGGCTCCGCCTCTAGAGAGGAGGCGCGATAGAACATGCCGGCTACGGGCGACAGCACTGGTATGTGGTCGGGCAATAGGGGGGACGAAGCTGCTTGGCCGTCAGTAGGCTGGCATGATAGCTCCGCGACCTCAGTCGCCCGCACTACTACCTCGAAGCCCTCTTCATGCACCTCTATTTCGGCCAGATTCTCTTCTTCTAAGAGAGCCAGGAGCCAGCGCAGGTCATCGTCAGAAACAGAGTCCATTACTAGAACCGTCCCGGTACGTTGAGAAGTATGTTGGGAAATAGCTGCCCCTGTTACCCACGTGACGGGCATAGGCCCGCCACAGGAATACAGCACACCAGCTAGCTATCAGTCCGCTGCCGCTGTCCGGTTTGCCCTTCTTTGCGTGCCGGTAGCAAGGTAGCGATCTACAAAATTGGTAGCGGCGGAGGGATTCGAACCCCCGACGACGCGGGTATGAACCGCGCGCTCTGACCAACTGAGCTACGCCGCCACCCCTTAAGT
>JAUWJN010000032.1 GCA_030607655.1 bacterium | reverse complement strand
TTCGGGCAATCCGCCATGCATCAAGCGCGCCCTACAGATTTGGGGCTTTGACTGCGGCGGCGTGCGACTGCCGCTGGGCGAGGCCAGTGAAAAAGACACCCAACAGATTCGGCAGGTGTGTGAGGACTTAGGATTGGTGTAAAGCGACTGGCAAATAGGCCAGACCAATGCTAGATGAGATAGCCCAACAAATTAAGGTCTGCGCTCGCTGTGCTCTGGCGGAAAGTCGCACCAATGCCGTTCCCGGTGAAGGATCGCCACAGGCGCAGGTACTATTTATTGGCGAGGCGCCGGGCGTCGCCGAGGACCGCCAGGGGCGGCCCTTCGTCGGGCCAGCCGGGAAGCTACTCAATGAGCTATTGCTGGAGGTCGGACTGCGCCGGCCCGAGGTCTACATAACCAACATTGTCAAATGTCGGCCTCCGGATAACCGTGCGCCCCGCCCCGATGAGGTCCGGGCCTGGCGCGACTATTTGGACGGGCAGATTGCCGCGATCAACCCCCAGGTAATTTGCCTGATGGGGCGCCCGGCAACCCAGACACTGCAAGACCCTAAGGCCGCTATCGGCACAGTTCACGGCCAGGGCTTTGAGCGGGAAGGGATATTGTATGTGCCGGTGTATCACCCCGCCGCCGCCCTGCATAACGAGAGCCTACGTCCGGCCTTGATAGAGGATTTCAGCCGCCTCAAACGTTTACTTCAACAGCGTCTCGAACGCTGACTTGGCATGCCACATACTGCTTTTTGCGAGATCCCGACCGATTGTCTACAAGACTTATCTTCCACAACACCAGTGACACAGTTACTCTGGCATGCTAAGCAGATCCGATGGGACTACTCTATCTACCACTTGCTGTGCGAGCTCAGAAACGTCCCCGCCAATGGTGCGCAGTGGTTCTCCACCCTCGCAGGGGAACGATCGGGTGCCTACTACCAGCAGCGTGCTGAAGGGGTCTGGGGGCAGGTCTTTGTTAACCTGCAAATCCGTTACGCGAAAGCGTTGCGCATAGCCCCAAGTCCAACCTATCTCTTCCTTACGCCGATGGAGTGCCAGCATACGTTTATGAATTGGGACCCACAGCCCAGGCTCTACCTCAGTGGCCTCCTCTGTCAGCCAAATCCTCTTTCGAACCCATGAGGCCCCTGGTCTATCTGATACTGTCTCCTGTTTGACAGTCAGAAATCCCCACTCTGGCGCGATCCACCATTTTTCGGACCCTTCCTCCCCCCTCCACTCCAAGACCTTGCAGCTAACACCCGAGAGCTGCTGGTCTGGACCGAGCTGTAGTCCCCCAACTTTCTCGCGTAGCTGCTTGGTCGGCTGGTAGTGTGTTATGGCAACCGAAAACTCCAGTGCCCTTGGGATGCGCTCAAACTCCTCGAGAGCCTCCTGCGACGGCCCCTCCGCTACTTTGGCCACAAGTGCACCGAAGTAGCTCGTCACGAGCGTCTGCCCATTGTAGAGAGAGAGCACTAGGCTTGGCGGTGTGGCCTTCTGGCGGTTGAATACTACTGTACGGATATCAAGTCGAACTTGCTGCCAATCATGAGCCCAAAAGTACTGATACAGGTCCATTTGACCTGCCAGCGCTGAACCACCTTCGGGATTGTTATAGAATTCACGCGTCACGTAACCTGATAGGCTACGAATTCTGTCCGCCCGGTTTTCGAGCCCGCGTAGAATAGTCTCAGTGTATGCTTTGCTATCCTCTGCCTGCTGGCTAACTGCGACAAAATGAGCTAGAGCCAGCAGAACAATGGAGGCGAGGATTCCGGCACCAATCATCCCTCTGTGCATAGCTTCCACCTTCATTTGGCTTGTCCATACAGTCGTCAGGCCTTAGTGTCTATCAGTCAATCAGTCGCAGGGCGGAGTCGTCGCATGGTTCCCATCGCACCCGGCCGCTTTCCCATGATATGCCCCCCATTCCGAGGTCCCGCCGCAGTATTGTCCCGTGTACCACCTCCACTGCGCGCAACGCCAGCAGATTCCGTCTGTACAATAGCCATAAAGGTGCAACCCGCCGCATTTCGTGTACCACACATCGCTCTGGAAGCATGTCGCTTTTTTCGATTCCCAGTCTGGATCCTCGATATTCGCGCAAGCTACGTTGCAGCACGGCCCGTCAGACTCGCACCATTTGTGGTTATTCACACACGCTCCGACGATCTTCGCGGCCTCTGTGTCGCTCAATGCCTCATAGGCTTGAGCGGCAGAGATGCTGCCGACCATTATCACCACCAGGCCTAGCACAAGCACAATCGCCATCGCAATCTTTGACATCATACATGGCCTCCCTTCAGTTTGATGTTTGTAGCTAAACTAGCTATTTAATTATATCACGGAACCAGGAAGCTGTCAAAGGGCCAAAATGAATTTGGTAGGCTCCTGCTCCCTCAGACTTTCCTGGTAGCGTGTGTAAGGCGCTATTGGCGGTGTGTCGTCTTACACCTAGTTGATATACACCAACTCCCTTACAGGTGTATGAGCCTAATATATGAGCAGCGTTGACAATCAGCCCCTACGATTCTATACTCAAAGCATCAATATTCACGATATGAGGAGGCAATACGATGGCTAATCTGGTCTTTCGGTCAGTGATAGTACTAGGGGTACTGTTTGGTTTATTGTTTGCGGTGCTAACGGCCGTGTTATTCTTTGTCGGCGCGCCGGTGTGGCTGGCACTGGTGTTCGCGGTGGGCCTAATGGGTTTTCAGTATCTTATCAGCCCCTGGATTATTCAGTGGATTTACAAAATTAACTGGCAGCCGCCGGACAACGTGGACAAGGGCATCGCTACGTTGATCCGGCAGGTCTGCCACGAGAAGGGCCTGCCCGAGCCGCGCTTTGGAGTTATTGAGGACGGCAACCCCAATGCCTTCACCTTCGGCCACTATCCCAGCAACGCCCGCATTGTCATTACCCGGGGCATTCTGGACCTGTGTGATGAGGACGAGCGACGGGCCGTGGTCGCCCACGAACTGGGGCATATCGTGCATTGGGACTTTGTGGTCATGACGGTGGCGGCGACCATTCCGCTGGTGCTGTATTACATTTATAGATTCGGCATTTACAGCAGCCGCGGGCGGGGTCGGGGCAAGGGTGGTGGCGCCGTACTGCTGGTGGCAATCGGGGCCTTTATTGCCTACATTATCAGTCAATATGTAGTGCTATTTTTGTCACGGGTGCGCGAATACTATGCTGACCAATATTCAGCGGCCACCACGCGTAATCCCAACTCCCTGGCTACCGCGCTGATGAAGATAGCCTACGGGCTAGCCCGCGCTCCCCAGGAACAGGAAGATGAAAAGTCGGGCCGGCGCCAAATGGCGGCGGCCGCCGCCGGGGGGCGGATGTTAGGGATATTTGACCCTGGTTTTGGCGCTTCTTTGGCGCTGGCCACTGCCGGCGCTTATTCGGCCCGCGCTGCAACCTATGACCAGCAGACTATTGTCAATGCTATGCGCTGGGACTTGTTCAATCCCTGGGCCCTCATCTGCGAGATAAGCTCCAGCCACCCCCTACCCGCCAAACGACTCAAGGCCCTGGACCGGCTGGCCGAGCAGATGGGCCAGCGGCCAGCCTATGACTTGCCCGACGAAAAGCCCGAAAGCTACTGGGATGAGTTCTTTGTAGATATACTTATGAATTACTTGCCGCTGTGGGGCCTGCTGGGTGGAATTGCCGCGGCGATCGCTTTAGGGGTAGCCGGGCAGATTGTGGCGGGCGTCGGCTGCGCGCTGTTAGGGCTGGGGCTAGGGCTGCTAGCCCGGACCCTGTTTGCCTATCCCAAGCGCGATTTTCCCGAGGCCCAAGTGGCTACCCTGGTGGGGAAAGTAAAGGTTTCTAAAATCAGGTGCGTGCCGGCGACGCTGCAGGGCAAGATCATTGGCCGGGGCATCCCCGGCTTGTACTGGAGCGAGGACCTGGTGCTCCAGGATGACAGCGGCTTTATGGTGATGGACTATCGCCAGCCGCTGGGAACTCTTGAATTCCTGTTCGGACTGTTTCGGGCCGAGAGTTTTGTCGGCCAACAGGTGGTAGCCAAGGGCTGGTATCGGCGCTTCCCCCGGCCGTATCTGGAGTTGTGGCAAGTTCACCTCCCTGACGGCACTATCCATACCTGCCACAACTGGGCGCTGCCGTTCTACGGCAGCCTGCTGCTGACCTTCATCGGCCTGCTGGTCGCGCTAGGCGGACTGATAGTTGCCGCCTAGCAGATGAGTCAAACATAATTTATATTGCCCCTTGACTTGAAGGCCCCGCTTGCTATAATGTGGCGCGACGTTTGCAACAATTTCACAAAGGAGGCCCCCAAATGGGTAAGTTTCGAATCTGCTGTCACCTAATTCAGTTCAAGGGTCAAGAGAAGGAAGACCCCCGAAAGGTTCTGCAAGCAGTGGCCGATGCCGGCTACGAAGCCGCCGAGGGATTTGCGCCGGCTGACGCGACCGAGCTGGTCGAGATCGCCGCGCTGGCGGCCGAGTACGGCCTGCACATTGTCAATATCGGTGCTCCCGATTGGAAAACGCGCGTCGAGTTCAATGCGGCCTTGGGCAATGACGCCGTCGAGGTCCCTCCCGTCGACAGGCAAAGAGGAGAGCCGCTGACTCCCGAAGACCTCAATAACGCTGAAGCTGAGCTGCGGGCGCCCGTAGACTACGCCATCGCGCACCATCTGAAGCCTTTCCACCATGCCCACGTCGGCACCATCATCGAGACCAAAGAGGATACGGACATGGTATTGGAAGCGGTACCTGGGCTACAGCTGCTGCTGGACACCGGGCACATGACCGCCGCGGGTTCCAGTGCCTTACAGGCTCTGTATGCCCATCCGGACCGCATTGGGCACGTGCATCTGAAAGACTTCCACGCCGATGACCCGGCCACTTATGCCCACACTCTTCCCAACGCCTGGGAGGTAGGCCGTTTCGCCGAACTAGGCCAGGGCAACATGGGCCTTAGCATACCGGCTATTCTCAAGGGCCTGGAGGAGATCGGCTACCCGGGGTGGATTTCGGTCGAGCTGGACACTGCCCCCCGGGACCCGGCCCGGTCAGCACAAATCAACCGCGAATATCTGCGGGGCCTGGGCTACTAATACCACACTGTGATCCCTGAACAACACAGATAAGGGGACTTTCTCCAGCAGTGGCGTAAGGAAACCAATAACCCGCTTCTGGAGGGTCCGGTCCCACTCACCGAGAAGTAGCAGCCAGAACAGTCGGACATCAACAACTAACCCGGGCGGTGACACCCACTGCCTAGACAGGTGGAGGCAGCAAAATGAACGTGTTTTGGATTATGTTGGATTCTTTGCGGCGAGACCATGTGGGAGTCTATGGTTCAACTGTCTGCAACACGCCCCATCTGGATGCTTTTGCCCAGGAAGCGATCATCTTTGACAACGCCTATCCCGAAGCCCTACCCACTATTCCGGTCAGGACCGCAATGGTCACCGGATGCCGCACCCTGCAGGGCCGGCCCTGGCAGCCGTTAGCTGCTGAGGACGTTACCGTGGCGGAAATCCTGTCGTGCCACGGATATACCAGCGTTATGATCACCGATACTTATCACATGGCCAAGCCTGGCATGAACTTCCATCGCGGGTTTGACTCGTTTCAGTTCATTCGTGGCCAGGAGGGAGACGCCTTCGAGCTTATCCCTCATGATAAGGACCTGGAGGACTACGTTCATCCCCAGCAGTCGGAACGCAAGCGGCAGGTGATTGATAATTTTCTGCGCAATACCCAGCACTGGGAATCGGAAGCAGACACCTTTCCTGCCCAGGTTTTTGGAGAAGCAGCGCGGATGGCAGCAGGGTTAAAGGATGAAGACAAGCTCTTTTTCTGGATTGATTCTTTCGACCCGCACGAGCCGTGGAATCCCCCGGCCCCTTATGATACAATGTATACTGACTCCGATTACAAGGGCAAACGACTCATTGACGCCAACTATGCGCCGTCAGACTACCTGTCGGCGGACGAACTTGCTTACATAAAGGGGATGTATGCGGGGGAAGTCACGCTTGTGGATCGGTGGTTCGGCCATTTCATTGACACATTGCGGTCTACGGGCCTGATTGACCGTTCCATTGTCATTGTGCTGGCCGATCACGGCCACCCCCACGGTGACCACGGAACTATGATGAAGTCACCGGGAAATATGTACAACGAGCTGCTCCGTATTCCCTTGATGATTCGTTTGCCTGATGCTGAACACGCCGGAGAAAGAGTAACTCCCCTGGTACAGACCGACGATCTGCTGCCTACCACTCTTGACCTGCTGGATTTAGAGCATGAGGCAGTCTGCATGACGGGCAAGTCGGCGTGGAAGCTGGTAACCGGTGAAGTTGATAAGCTGCGCGACGTTGTTATCACTGGCTTCCACCAGTCACCGGTCCGCTGTATTCGTGATGAGGAATGGTCACTGGTGGTGAAGCCTGATGGGCAGCACGAGCTGTACCACCTGGCGGATGACCCAGCCGAAAAGAACAACCTGTTTGACCAGAATAGGGACGCCACCCAGCGCCTCATTGAGCACCTCGGCTACTTCAGCTACACGAAACTGCCGCAGACAGAGTACCAAAACATCCAGGAAGCTTACGAGTGGGCCCACACGGCGATTGAATAGGCTGCTCGTGGGATATAGAAGCCGCTTGCCACAAGTGGAACGCGGAGAGGGATAGGCTTGCCAGGCAGAGCAGCACTACTGTCGGAGGGCAACAATATGTCAACCCAAGACTATCACCTATCTGACCAGCCCAATATTGTCCTGGTTCATTGCCATGACCTGGGGCAATATCTGGGGTGTTATGGAGCACCTCTACACACACCGCATCTGGATAAGCTGGCCGGCGAGGGGGTTAAGTTCACCAGGTATGCTTGTACTGCCGCCCAGTGTTCTCCCAGCCGCGGCAGCATTATGACCGGCCGCTATCCTCATCAGAATGGGCTAATGGGGCTGGCTCATATCGGTTGGGAGCTGAATGACGATGAAGTCACCTTGCCGATGTATCTTAACCAGGCCGGCTATGCGACCTGGCTACTTGGCGAGCAGCACGAAACCTCACATCCCGAACGACTAGGTTATCAAAATATCTGGGTCAAGTCTAGTAGGGCACGAGAAGTAAGTGAGGTGGCTACCGGCTTTCTCCAACAGATGGCCTCCGCCAAGGCGCACCAGCCCTTCTTTGCTTCCATCGGCTTCTCGGAGCCTCATCGCCCCTATGATGCGCCCGGCTATCCGGCGGATGACCCTGAGGAGGTTCAGCCGCTGCCCTACCTTCCCGACCGACCGGGGATAAGAGAGGATATTGCCGGTCTGCACGGTCTTATTTACAGGATGGACGAAGCCGCCGGGCAGATTGTGCGCACCATAGACGAGGCAGGACTCGCCGATAATACCCTGGTGATATTCACTACCGATCACGGTATCGCTATGCCCCGAGCCAAGGGTACCTGCTACGATCCGGGGATTATGACCGCGCTGATTATGCGGATGCCGGGACTAGCTGAGGGCGGCGGGGAATATAATCAACTACTCAGTAATATAGATCTGCTGCCTACGCTGCTGGAACTTATCGGCGCGCCGATTGCTGACCGCATCGCCGGGAGAAGTTTTCTGCCCTTGCTTACTAACGGTGATTACCAGCTACGCGACCACATATTTGCCGAGATGACCTGGCATGACAAGTACAATCCGATGCGCGCCATCCGGACCAACAAGTATAAATACATAAGAAACATCGGCGACCGCCCGCTGGTTTACTTACCTCTCGACATCTCCCAGGGACGAGCCGGGCAGGAGATGCGCGAGGAGTATTATGCCACCCGCCGGCCCGAAGAGGAATTGTACGACCTGGCGGATGACCCTCTGGAGCAGAATAATCTCGCGGGCAAGCCCGAGTACGCGGAGCAACTGAAGGTATTGGGTGACCAGGTGCGGCAGTGGCGCGAGGAAACTGATGACCCGCTCCTGGACGGCCCGGTCCCGCCTACGGAAAAACAGCAGCAACGATTAGAGCAAACCGACGCTGACAACTGACTACTGTACCTGATAGACCGAGAATTCGTCAGTGGGCTACTGGCGAATAACATATACTCACTGAAGGGAGTGGCACTGATGCGAGTTAGCAGAATGGTATGGGGTGTACTGTTGTTTGTGTTAGTAAGTGTTGCAGGCGCCGATGCACTGGTTGATGTATATGTTGACGGCAAGAAACAGGACTTTGCGCCGGCGGCACGGGTGCGCGAGGGGAAGGCATATGCGCCCCTGCGGGCGGCGGCCGAGGCGGTGGGGGCTGACGTCAAGTGGATCGAAGCCCAGCAGATGGCGGCAGTGTGCAAGGGGGACCGGTGTATCAATATCAAGAAGACCGAGGGGATAATCGTCGAGGGGCGGCTGCTGATTCCCCTGCGGCTGATGGCCGAGGCGTTGCAGACCCAGGTCACCTGGGACAGCAAACGCAAGGCGGTACTAATCAGAACCGACGTGCCCCAGGCCACCACCCCACTGCCTCGCGAAATACTGGATCGTATGCTCGCCGCCTACAAGGGGGCCGAAACCTACCAAGCCGAGGGCAAATACATCGCAAACACTATGATGCCGGGTATGGAGTACAAAATGAAGATGGTCCACACGACAGCCTACCAGGCGCCCAACTTGCTCTATGTGGAATTCAGCCCAGGCATGCAGGGCTATAAGGCGGTGTGCGATGGCCAACGCCTGTATGTCGAGACGAGTCTGTTCCGTCGGGTGATCCAGGCCCCCGCCCCACCCGACTTACCCGGGCTTGGGGAGGCCCTAGCCAAGCCATACCCACTGTCCCTCTCAGAACTCCTCGGGGGTATGGAATTGTTCGCCTTTGACACCCTCATCAACGGTGACGTGGACGTGGATCAGATCAAATCTATCAAAAGTGGGTTTGATGAGACCAGTGAATGGTTAGCTTCCCTAGACAAGCCCCGTAACAGCTGGGCCATTACCGTGACTGTAGCCGAGGCTCCCCAGGTGGTGATGTGGATCGACCGCGACAGCCACCTGCTCCGCCAGGTGGCAGTGGAGATGGGGGGCGAACAGTATATGAAGAACCTGAACCTCGGGGGGGAATTTCCCGAGGAAAGTGAGGAGGGACCGGCGGGGGCAATGGCGGATTATTTCAGGAACATGACGATGCAGATCCTAATGACCTGGAAGGGAACGGCTCTTAATCAGCTAGTGCCGCAGCAAGCCTTTGTGTACCAGCCGCCCGAAGGCGTGGAAGTCACTGAGGTGGAAAGCGTGGAGGAAATGTCTTCCGCCGGCATGGGAGAGGAAGCCGCTGAAGGCAAAGACCTGGCGGAGCAGGCGCCCGTTGACTTTACCGCGCAGGACCTGGAGGGTAATTCCGTCAAGCTCAGCGACTTCAAGGGCCAGCCGCTGGTGCTAGACTTCTGGGCTACCTGGTGCCCGCCCTGCGTGCGGGAGCTACCCATCTTAGAAGAGATTTACGCGCAACTGAAATCCCAGGGCCTGCAGATAGTAGCGGTCTCCAGTGACGCCCGTATTGGTGAGGTTAAACAGTATGTGGAGAAACACCCGGTCAGCTTCACAGTGTTGTGGCTTGACCCTCGGTCCGAAGAGTCTAGTAGGGTGGATGAGGAGTATGTGATAACCGCTATTCCCCGCACCTTATACATCAGCAGCGAGTGGCTAGTGAAGGCCGACACGACTGGCTTGCATCATAAGAAAGATATCCTGGAAGCCATAAGCGGCCTAGGTATAGATACAAGGGGTGTGAAGTAGACGCCATCCGAATAAGTACCGGCGAACCAGAATTGTAGCCGCCTGTGACTTGGGGGTATTTGTGTTCTTCTGCGAAGACCTCATAGCCCCAGGGCGGCTAGAGTGGGGCCAGGCCGACACCGATGTTGGCCCTGTAATCTTTGGTGATAAGATGTCCCCCTAAGTAGACACTTGACACAAACGGCAATCTTTGGTATCCTTATCAGACTATCATAGCCTATTACTAAGTAGTGGCCACGAGGAAATCTAGGTTAAGAGGGTGAGGCTCAATAAGCACCAAGACCTGCCGGGTGAATGAACGGATTCACGCGCCCCAAGTACGGGTCATTGGCCCCGACGGGGAACAAGCGGGCGTTATGCCGATAAAACAGGCGTGGGAGGAGGCCATGCGCTACGGTATGGACCTGATTGAGGTAGCGCCTAACGCCGATCCCCCAGTCTGCCGCATAATGGACTATGGCAAGTTCCGCTACGAACGACAAAAAAAGGCCAAAGAAGCCGTCAAGAAATCCAGTCAAAATGACCTGAAGAGCCTCCGCGTCCGGCCTAACATCGGCGAGCATGACATCAATTTCAAGATCCGCAAGGCCATTAAGTTCCTGGAAAATGGTCACAAGGTGAAATTCAACGTCATCTTCCGGGGACCTGAGCTGCGGCACAAGCACATCGGCCGACAGCAGTTACAGCACTTTATTGACGGCTGTGCCGAGGTGAGTGCGGTGGACATACCCCCACGGATGGAGGGGCGGCAAATGACGATGCTGCTGCGGCCTAAGAGCTAACCGCAGACTTCGTATTGGCCAAGCCTCCTCTCAGTTCAGCATTTGTTTTTCCCACCCTCGGACCTTGATTGTGCGAGGCTTGGGCATTAGATAATCGTGGCAAAGGAAGTAGTAAATGGGTAAGAACAAGATGAAAACTAAGAAGGCTGCTGCCAAGCGGTTTAAGGTTACGGGCAGTGGCAAAGTTATGCATAAGCAGCCGGGCAAGCGCCATCTGTTGTCTAAGAAATCCAGACGCCGCAAGCGACGGCTAGCGGGCGAAGCAGAACTGAAGGGCCAATTCGCACGTAATATCAAGACCGTATTGCCCAGCGACTGAGATGCCCAGATGCGAACTGGGATAAAGCATGCGGAGGAGTTTACCGTAGATGCCTAGAGTGAAGACAGGACCAACACGCCGACGGCGACATAAAAAAATACTCAAGCAGGCCAAGGGATACTGGGGCGGCCGCCATCGGCTGGTGAAAACGGCGAAGGAGACACTGATGCGGGCCGGTAATTACGCTTGGCGCGACCGGCGTCGCAAAAAGCGGGATTTTCGCCGGCTGTGGATCGCGCGGATCAACGCGGCGGCCCGCCAGCGCGGCTTGCCCTACAGCCAGTTCGCCGGCGGCCTGCGCAAAGCCCAAATTGAACTCAATCGCAAGATGCTGGCCCATCTGGCCATGGAGGATCCCCAGGCCTTTGACGCAGTTTTCGCCAAGGCCCAAGCTGCCCTCGGCAACTGACCAGTTATTCGCGGCAATTGCCACACTCAGCACTTACCATCCGGCGGCGAGATTATGATGCAGTGGGGCTTGATCTTGGATGTGGACGGCGTAATTGCGCACACTGAGACGCTCAATGCCCGCGCCAGTGTCCAGATGTTTGCCCAGCTCTACGGCCTCACCGTTCAGCCCGAGGATTTTCGCCCCTTCGTAGGCACCGGCGATGAGCGATATGTGGAAGGAGTTGCGGAGAAGTACGGCGTCCAGATAGATACTGCCGCCGCTGTCCAGCGACGGGCCGAGAACTTCTTCCGACTGCTCGAATCCTCGCCCCTGCCCGCCGCACCAGGCGTTCGGGAGCTGGTTGATGCAGTTCGGGCCGCCGAGCACGTGAAACTGGCCATCGCTACCTCCGGCCAGCAGGCTAAACAGTTCCCCGTCATCGAAGGCACCGGGTTGAAACTGGACTGGTTCGATGTAGTAATCACCGGCGATGATATTGATCGCAAAAAGCCCCATCCCCAGATATACCGAAGAACTGCCGAGCGTCTGGGCATTGCTCCTGAGCGCTGTGTGGTGATAGAGGATGCGCCCGCGGGAGTGCAAGCGGCTAAGGCGGCCGAGATGTTTTGCGTAGCAGTTACCAATACCGTGGCCCGCGACGCCCTCAGCGCCGCCGACCTGATTGTTGATAGCCTCGCCGAAGTGACACTGGAATTACTAGAGCGAAGGTTCCGACTATCCTGAATTGAAGTATAGCCGAAAGGAAGTGCAAATATGTCAGAAGCAGCCGGCAACCATATCTATGGTGCAGCGGTCATCGGCTGTGGCGGGATGGGCATCCAGCACGTGCGAGCCGTTGCCCAGCACCCACGCACCCATCTGGTGGCGGTCGTAGACCGGGAAGAGGAAGTGCGTCAACGCTGTCAACAGGAGCACGATGCTCAGGAGGCCTATGCCGAATATACCGACATCCTGAATCGCGACGACATTGAGCTGGTGGTGGTAGCTACCTGGCCCTCCAGCCACCGCGAGATTGTAGAAGCCTTGCTGCGGGCGGGCAAACACGTGTTGTGTGAGAAGCCACTCGCCCCTAATCTAGAAGAGGCGCGCAGTATGATTGACACTGTCCACCAGACGGGCCGAAAACTGCGAATTGGGTACATTCTGCACTACAATCAGGCGTACAACAAGGTCACCGAGATGATTCGCGACGGGGCGCTGGGCGAGCCGCCCTACATTATGCGGCTATTAGGCGGGGAGCATCCCATCACTGAACTGCAGTGGAGTCGGGAGCTGAAGTTAATTCAGGAGACCTCAGCCGGCATTGACTGTGGCTGCCACTACGTGGACATTATGCGCCGGGTCACCGGGGCCGATGCGGTTTGGGTCTCGGGCATCGGTGCGCGTACCGAACCTGAGACGCCGCCGGATAACTTTGACTACGAGCTTTTCTCCGTCAAATTCACGGATGGCTCGGCGGGTATTTATGAGGTCGGTTGGACGCATCACTATCGCAGCTTCAACGAAAAGGAATTTGTCGGACCCAAAGGGCGTATCCGGCTTAGCTACGCAGGCGGACGCCGCGATGGCTATAGTGAGGAAGGCGACCAGATTGAGTACTACCAGTATCCTGGTAGCATTACTATCATCAACGTGCCCACTGGCCTCAAGCGGGTGGACGAAGAGTTGGCCGACCTCATCCTTACTGTCGAAGAAGACCGGGATGTTAGGCCCCATCTGGATGACGCCTATAAGAGCCTGGAAATCGTCCTGGCGGGTCATCAGGCCGCGGTGGAAGGGCGAACTATCTGGCTGCAGTAGGCGTTTGTCGTTTACGTTTATGCCCTGGGGCTTGAATTTGGCAGTTGTTAGGGTTATAATATCCGAGAAATTTACCAACAAACTCATAGACTAATTACTGATACGG
>JAUWJN010000089.1 GCA_030607655.1 bacterium | reverse complement strand
GATGAGGGTTGACCCCGAAAATGACTGCGTTGTTTTCCAAGGTCAAGTTATTACTCCCCAGCCCCAAAGACTAGTTTACTATGCCCTATACAAACCCCGGGGAGTGATATCCACAGCACGAGACGAGAAAGGCAGGACCACGGTTGTGGATCTGGTCCCTCCTCAGCCCCGAGTTTATCGGGTGGGCAGACTAGACAAAGACTCTGAGGGCCTGATGATTCTTACTAACGATGGCGCTCTGGCCTATGTGCTCACTCACCCAAAGTTTGAACATCTCAAAGAATATGAAGTCCTGGTTCAGCCCCAAGACGAAAGCCTGACGCCTAAGAAGGTTAAAGAGCTATTTGAGAAGGGCATAGTGATTGCGGGTAAGCAGTTCAAAGCTGACGTCGTTCACTTCAATGCTCCCGACGCCGAAGGCCTGACGTTACACATCACTCTTCATACAGGGTATAAGCGGCAGATCCGGAGGATGGGTGAGGCAATTGGTTTGTCAGTAATCTCCCTGAAGCGAGTCCGAATCGGCAAGCTCCGGCTCGAATCGCTGGACTTAGCGCCCGGAGAACATATGATGATTGAGAGAGGCGACATTCTGGGTTAGCACTCATCGGGCCGCGGCGTATTACTGTGAATGTGCTCGGTTGTGATGATGATAGTAGCTGGCAGCAGTCCGGGTGACTCCGCCGTCAGAGTAACATCTCCCGCACCTCGGCTGGCTTGGATGATGACCTGCGCCAGCCCATTGAAAGCCCGGCGGCGGCTGGCCTTATCCGGCTCGTGGCTGCTGGGATTTCCGTTGCCTACGCCCAATATCTTAGCATTCTCGCTGACGTGAAAGCTGACTTTGCTATCTGCTGTCGGTACGACTCGGCCCTTAGAATCAACAATCGAGACGGTTACGATTGCCACGTCTTGGCCATCGGCCTTGATGACCGCGCGATCTGGCGTCAGGACGATACCCGCCGCCGCACCAGTGGTCTCAACGACTGTGGTGACCACCACTTCATTGTCCGTGTATCCTTGTGCTGATAGCGTTCCCGGTGCATACTCAACCTGCCACTCCAAGTGTCCATTGCGGGGCATCTGCTGCCGGCCGAGACTCTCGCCATTGAGGAAAAGCTCAACACTGTCACAGTTGCTGTGCCACCACACTTCAATCGCCTCCCCCTCACGGCCCGGCCAGTTCCAGTGGGGGAAGAGATGAAGGACCGTCTCCTCGCTCCACCAGGACTGGTAATAGTAATAGTTGTCCTTGGGGAACCCGCAGGGGTCCATAATGCCGAAGTGCGAGTTAATGCACGGCCATGAATAGGGGTCCGGCTCGCCACGGTAGTCAAAACCGGCCCAAACGAAGGTGCCGGCTACGAAGGGGCGCGCGGCGACTGCCTGCCATGCCGCCTCGGCGGTGTCTCCAAACCCAGCCGGATTAACATCGTACGCACTGAAATATCCCTGGGCTTCATCTGTCTGGTATATCCCGCGAGTGCCAAAGGTGGCCGAGGTTTCGCTCGCTACCATTGGGTGCTCGGGATGCTCTTCGTGATAGGCGTCGTAGTCCTGGGAGTGGTAATTGCACCCTTGTATATCCAGTACCGGGGACAACCCCTCGCCCCAATCATCATGCATCGCATACGTAACCGGTCGCGTGGGGTCTAGCTTGCGGATAAGACGCTTCATAGTTGTGGCGATACGCGCGCCCGCCTCGGTGCTCTGAATCATCTCCTCGTTGCCCAGCGACCACATTATGATGCTGGGGTGGTTCCGGTCGCGGCGAATCATGCTCGCCAAATCCGCCAAATGGTTGGGCGAGCTGCTCAGGTAGCGATTCTCGTCCATTACCAACATACCCAGGCGGTCGCAGGCATCTAACAGTTCCGGGGCTGGCGGATTGTGTGCGCACCGGTAGGCATTGGCGCCCATCTCCTTAAGCCGCTCAATACGATATTCGTGGATTCGGTCGGGCAAAGCGGTCCCCACACCAGCATGATCCTGGTGGTTGCAGGTCCCTTTCAGCTTCAGCGGTTTACCATTCAGGAAGAAGCCCCGCTGCGGGTCGAACTTGATAGTGCGGATGCCGAATGTGGTCTCGTCGCTGTCAATGGTCCTCCCCTCGGCCTGCACAGTCGTAAGGGCGCGGTATAGGTACGGACGGTCCACAGACCATAGTTGCGGATTGGCTACGGTGACTTCCTGGTTCAATTCGCGGCTCTCGCCGGCCAGGATCATTACCGGGGATTCGGCCGCCGCTACTTCCTTGCCCTCGGCATCAAGCACCACCGAATGCAGCTCGCAGGATACATCCCGATCGGAGTCATTTTCTAAGGTAGTGTTGACGACGACGTCAGAATGCTGAGGATCAAGAGGGGCCGGTACAGTGGCCGTCACGAAAGTGCCCCAGGGAGCAATATGCACCGGATTGGCCTTTACTAGCCACACGTGCCGATATATCCCACCTCCCTCATACCACCACCCCTCAAATTCGGTGGCGTCCACTCGCACCGCAATCACATTCTCTCCCCCATAATTAGCGATGTCCGTGATGTCGTAGCGGAATCCGATATAGCCGCTGGGATGTGTGCCCAGCAAATAGCCGTTTAGCCAAACGGTACTGTTGCGGAATACGCCATCAAATTCGACCCATAAACGCTTATCCTTGTCGGACTCCGGTAAAGAAAAGGTCTTGCGGTACCAACCGATTCCCGTCGGCAGGAAGCCGTGGTCGGGGTTATTGCAGGGATCAAAGCGCTGCCCAACTACCCAATCGTGCGGCAAGTCTACCAGTTGCCACTCGCTATCGTCGAACTCGGGGTCAGGCACGCCCTGAGTCAAGCCACATTTCACCCCCATATAGGTATCCCGGTGACTGAGGGGGACATCCAGGACGACATCACCGAGATGGAATCGCCATTCCGGGTCCATCAGCAGTCGTTGCCTGGGTGTTTGATCCATATTATCGTCGGGACCGGTCATTGAGGATACTCCTCTGTGCCTATCTTTCACTTACCACACCAGTAAGCCCTGTTGATCAATCGAGCAGTCAAAGATAGTGGCATCCGCGGCGCGCAGGGCTTGCTTGACGGCATAGTCTTTATCGGGAGCACACCAGAACATCATCGTACCGCCGCCACCAGCCCCGCATACCCGTCCTCCTACGGCTCCCGCCTCCGTGGCTATGCTATACAACTGCTCAATGCGTTGATTAGTGATATCGGGGTGAAGCTGTTTGTGTAAGTCCCACACCTCATTGAGCAAGCTGCCCAAGGGGGACAGGTCGCCGCTCAACAAGCATAGTCGCATCCTTTCGGCACACTCACTCATCGCTTGTAGAGCCTGAATTACCACCGAATCACGGCGTTGGAAGCCAGTGGCCACGGCGTCCAGAATTGATTTGGCTGGCCGGGATATTCCGGAAAAGGCCACAATCAGTGATTTTTCGAGCTGGGCTATGATAGCCGGGGATAAAGCCAGCCGCTCCACCTCAATGCCTCGCCCACTGTCTGCGGGCCAGTGCTTCAGATACTTCACCCCGCCCCCGCTGACTGGCGAGTATTGGTCTTGCCAGCCGTAGGTAGTTTGCAGAGCCGCCGTTTCACAATCGCGGGCCAACTCGGCCATCTCGTAGCTGGATAGGCGGCGGCCGGTCAGTGCATCCAGGGCAGCGATAATGCAAGTGGTCACTGCGGAGGAGGAGCCCAGGCCGGCCCCGGCGGGCATCTCCGAATATGTTGTCAGCTCCAGGCCCTCAGCCAGGTCAAAGCACCGCAATACCTCCTGCGCCAGTCCCAGCTCTGCTTGCGAATCCAGATGCTGTGCCGACTCAATCTCTACCCTCAGATCATTATGGTCAGGGGCATGCAGGATGATTTTGCGGTCGGGGCGGGTGCGCACCGTAGCATACAGGTACTTGTTGATAGTAGCATTAACGATACTACCACCGAACTCCCGGCATGCCGGCACGTAATCGGTCATGCCCACGAAATCCAGGCGCAGCGGCGAACGGGCATATATGATGCGACGCGAGCTATTCATAGGTCTACCACTTAGATTTTCCAGTAGGCGTCAATGGGGCGCTGGTAGGCGTTGACCTTGCCCGACTCAACATCAGCCGGGCGGATCGGCTTGCCCGCCAGATTTGACTCGTAGCAAGCGTAGCACAGCGCCTTGGCCTTGAGCGCTGCCACGCCGTCTACTTCCGGAGCGTGCCCTTCGGCTACCGCCTCCACAAAATCCCAACATTCATTGGCAATCCCATCATCCAGACCGTAGGGAAAAAGCCGCTCCACCTGCCGTTTGCTCAGTGCCTTCATATATTGCTTTTCCAGCTTCTCGTAGGAGATCTCGGTGCCATCCTTGAGCATCAGGTCCGCGCCGTGCTGGAACGGATGCATCCACTCCTGGCGGTCCCGGAAGGAGCCTTTAGCCCCGTAGTACACCCCGGTCTGCACGTTGTGGCCGCGGGCCTCACGCGAGTAGCTCCAGTGCCCCACCAGGCCGCTCTCAAACCGCAGGGTCGTCAGCCAGGTGTCCTCAACGTCCAGGCGCTGTTTGCCAAAGCCAGCCGGCCCATTGAGCATCGGCGTGTAGAAGGTGCGCATATCGGCGGAGACCTCAGCCACTGGGCCAAAGACGTGGAGTATCATATCGGCGAAATGAGCACCAGCATCCAGCAGCATGCCCCCGCCGCCCAGCAGCTTCAGACCGCGCCAGGCAAAAGCATATTGTCCCCAGGGGACCTCGCTGTGGCCCATAACCTCCTGGGTGAAGAACCGCGGCTGGCCAATCATCTTCTTCTTATTGATCGCCCACTCAATCACCCGTGCGCCCTTGCAGCGGCGAATCTGTTCGGCCGTGGCGACCATCGCGCCACTCTTTTCGGCGGCCGCCATAATCTTCTTGCCGGCCTTCACCGTGATGCCGCCGGGCTTCTCAATCATCACATGTATACCCTTACGCAGACAGGGAATAGCCGCCGTGTGATGGAAAGCATGGGGCAGGCAAATATCCGCGGCATCAATCTGGCCAGCTTTGAGCATATCCTTGACCGAGGCGAATACCGCCGGCCGGTTGCCTGTCATCTGTTCTATACGGTTGGCAAAAGTCCCAGCGTTTTTTCGATTTGTGTCACAAACCGCCTGGAAATGGAACTTGTCGTAGCCCGCCTTGAGGAGCTTCTCGTAGCCGGTCAGATGAGCACCCGCAATACCCCCACAGCCGATAACCGCGAGTTTGACTTGGTCTTTCAATATGACACTTCCTTTCAGTATGAACTTCTCACAAAGGTCTAAGTACGATCGGTTCACGACTAATTTCGCCGCTTGTTGGGGTTCACCTTCTGCGAGTTGTGTGTGACTTATTGGGCAGACGTGAATCCTTGTCTCGGGCGAATATCTAGGTAGATGGTTGGCAATTGGGCAGGAATGTCAGCGCTAACGGTGAAACATACAAGAGCAATTTGACTCAGTGGGGATAAGAATATAGAATATATTGAAAAGGGTGATTGATTATGCGCAAAAGTATCAGTGAGTGGGCGTTTCCCGCAGATGTGCCGATGCCTGAGCGAATGCAGTTAGCTAAAGAAGCCGGCTTTGAGGGTATTGAAGTGGGCTTGACCGAGGATGACGAGGAGGGCAGTCAAAGCGCATTGGGGTTGCTGTGCGTGGAGTCTTATGAGGAGGGGGCCGCCAAGGTCTGCCAAATGGCCGAGGAAGTTGGCATTGAGATAGCCAGTGTAGCCACCGGCCTGCACTGGAGCTACTCTCTGACTGCTGATGATGAGGCCGAGCGTGCCAAGGCAATGGAGGTAACCCAGGTGCTGCTGAAGGCGGCGAATCTGGTCGGCGTAGACGGCGTGCTGATCATTCCCGGCTGCGTGCATGCTGCTTTCATCCCCGATTGTCCGGTGGTGCCCTACGAAGTCGTCTACGAGCGGGCGGAGGCCGCTATCAAAGAGCGGGTGCCCCTGGCCGAGGAGCTGGGCGTATCTATGGGCCTGGAGAACGTCTGGAATATGTTCCTGCTCAGCCCGCTGGAGATGGCGTGGTTCATTGACGACATCGGCAGCGACCGGGTGGGCATCTACCTGGATGTCGGCAATATGCTGCTCACCGGCTTCCCCGAGCAGTGGATACGGATCATGGGTGAGCGTATCGTCCGAGTTCACTTCAAAGACTTCAAGCGCAGTGTCGGTACTCTTGACGGCTTCTGCGAGTTGCTGGAAGGGGATGTGAACTGGCTGGAGGTTATGACGGCGTTTGGCGAGGTGGGCTATGACGGTTGGGCCACCGCCGAGATTTTTCCCTCTGCTGCCCAGTCTACCGAAGATCACATAGCTTCCATCTCCCAGGCAATGGACTGCATCTTCGCCATGGGTTCCTAACCCCGCTTGCCAAGCGGCTGCACTGTTTAGCGAACAAGGTGGCCAGGGCAGGTGGGGCTTTACTTTGCATTCAGTAGGGATAGCAAATCAGTCATTTATCATGATCAGGAGGGCATTGCTCCGATGACGAGTATGCACGTAAGCTTCTACGAACACGTCAGACAATATCATAATCTTAAGAAGGATATTGACAAGGCCATTAGCGACGTACTTGAGAGCGGGCAGTATGTGTTAGGGCCAACACTGGAGCGGTTTGAGGATGAACTGGCTGAGTATTTCGGCATGAAAAAGGCTGTGGGCCTCAACTCGGGTACTGACGCACTCTGGCTAGCCTTTAAGGCTCTGGGAATCGGGCCGGGCGATGAGGTCATCACCGTTGCCAATACGTTCTTTGCTACCGCCGAAGCCATCTGGATTGCCGGAGCCAAGGCCGTCTTTGTTGACACCGACCCCCAAACCAACAACATAGATGTTACGAAGATTGAGGCGGCTATTACTCCGCAGACCAAGGCTATCGTACCTGTTCACCTCTATGGCCAACCAGCCAATATGACGGCCATCGCTGAGATTGCCAGGAGGCATAACCTGCTGGTGGTAGAAGACTGTGCGCAGGCGATCGGTGCGGCGGGGGATACCTTCAGAATTGGCGAGCTTAGTGATGCCGTTTGCGCCAGCTTCATCATCCAGAAGAACCTGGGCACCTTTGGCGACGGCGGGGCGGTCGTAACGGACCGTGATGATGTCGCTGAACAGGTTAGGCAGTTGCGCAATCACGGCTCTCCCGGCCGTTCAGTGCATTCTATGGGTTACAACAGCCGACTGGATGACCTACATGCGGGCATCCTCAGTGTTAAGCTTAAACATATTGACGCCTGGAATGACCAACGGCGCGCTCTGGCGGCGCAATATGATGAGAAGCTGAAAGGTACTATCCTGAAGTTGCCGTATGAAACACCAGGATACCGCCACGTGTATCACTTGTATGTGATCGAGACTGAGCCAGAAAACCGGGACGCCGTGATAGCTTTTCTCAATGATGCCGGGATTGATGCCAAATGCCACTATCCTATTGCTATCCATAAGCAGGAGGGCTACCCATGGGGGCAGCCTGCTGACCCGGCCCCCCACTTGCCCTGCACCGAGGCCAATGCAGCGGGCTGCATCTCCCTACCTATGTATCCCGAACTGACCCAGGACGAACTGCAATACACGGTGGATAAAATCCTGGAGTGGGAGCAGGCTAATGCGTAAGCCCCAGTTAAGACAAGGAGGCAAGCTGTGAGTCAGACCACCTATACAGTGGCAATTGTGGGTATGGGCAAGCGTGGGAAGCACCATGCGGACGCCTTTCATGATAATTCCCGCTTTCGGGTAGTCGGGATATGTGATATTGACGCCTCGCGGCTCGAGGAAGCGGCCGCTAGTCTGGATAATCCTGTAACCAGTACTGATGCCGATGACCTGCTCAGCCGGGTCAACCCCGACGTATTCTGCTTCTGTACGCTACCTAACCTGCGGCTGGAGATGATCAAACTCGGAGTTGCTCACGGTACAAAGCTGATTGCCTACGAGAAACCCATAGCCCTGTCCACCAACGAAGCCTTGGAGATTATGCAGTGTGTCAGGGAGGCCGGCATCAAAACAGTAGTCAGTCATCAGCATCGCTATGGCGAGCATTACCAAAAAGTTAAGGAGATCATTGCCAGCGGTGCCCTGGGCCGGGTCCATACGGTTTACGGTACAGCCACCGGTTGGATGATGCACATGATGACTCACCTCATTGACTACATCCGCTGGTTCAACGATGAGGCTGAGGCCGAATGGGTAATGGGCCAGGCCAGCGGCCAGGGGAAGCTGGCCGATTTGCACCCCTCTCCTGATTATGTCGCCGGCATCATTCAATTCGCCAACGGCGTGCGGGGCATAGTTGAAGCCGGGGCTGGGGCCCCAGATGTACCAGAGGTTGATTACTGGTGGCGCAAATGCCGTATTGGCGCACAGGGCACTGAAGGCTTC
>JAUWJN010000082.1 GCA_030607655.1 bacterium | reverse complement strand
CCCCCGGCTTAGTGTACGCCTGTCCAACTGCTTCGCCTACGCCTGGCACCGCGCCCGTCTCCGGCAGGGCGAGTCGCCGACGCGCCAACGCCGCTATGGCGACGGCGCGGGGTCGGGGGTGAGGCTGTCGTTACCCCCCACCCAATCACGCTAGTCTACAGCCATCCTAGTAAGTGCGCGAGTAAGCGGGAATAGGCCACGAAATCAGGCCAGGAGACGTCCGCCGGCACGCCGTGGTCGCAGCCGGGGAGAAAACCGCCATCCTCCAGCAGCGGCGGCACTACCCGCAGTACCTCCTTCTCCATTACCAACCCGCCTTTGGCGATGGCCCGCTTATCAATGCCCCCCAGGTAAGCCATTTTCTTGCCGTACAGCCGCCGGTATTCCACAATATCGTTGCCCGCGGCCACCTCAGTGGGGAATGAGTAGTTCATATCGCACTCGATCCAAATAGGCAGTAACTCGCCCACGTGGCCATCGGAGTCCATGGCATAGATGGGACAGCCACTTTGTTTGATTTCCGCACCCCATCGCTCATAGGCGGGCACGAGGAAGCGACGCACCATAGCCGGCGAGATCATACTATGCTCCTTGAAGCCCATATCCTCCGAGATCATCACATAGTCAACTACCACATTATCCAGGATGGGCGCCATAGTCTGGGAGATAAACTCAGTCCAGAAATCAGCCATATCCTCAATAAAGTCCGGGTCATCAAGCATCATCATACATAGATTCTCAAACCCCAGCCATTCCCGCAATTGCCAGAAGGGACCATTAATGCTGATGGCTAGCACAAAGTTCCGCTCCTGCAGTGCTGTGCAGCGTTGGACGAGGTCCTCCGGATGGCGCTCGGGGTGATGGGGGTCGAAGCGCTTCTTCATTTCTTCCCAGTCCGCGCGGGTTTCCACGGGGAATTTGTGCCACTTGCGCGTTACGAAATCCTTCGCGCTGCGGATGTAGGTATAATCATACTTATCGGAAATCTCGGTGATGGCGCCCATCCAGTCCTGGACTATATAGTGGCCGTCCTTATGTTCCAGTACCTTTTCCTCAAACTCGGGAATCATCCGGAAGGATACGCCCAGCCCGACTGCAGGTTCCGATGGGGGATCCGGCTCAATGCCCAGGACTTCCAGCAAATACTCATACTGGTTAGCGCCCTCGGGCAGGCCCTGCTGATGCCACACCTCCAAGGTAGACTCGCGACCGTGGCCGGGGTTAAAGGGTACCTTATCCGGCTGGCCAAATAACACTGCTTCCAGGAATCTTTCGCGCGGCGTCACTTCTATTTATTCCTTTCCATGCTTATAGCATCAGGTGGCGGAGAATGAGCAAGGCAAATCCTTTTGCACCGGGCTGTCTTGGGTGTTGCTATTCTTTAGTCGGCCCACCGATTCCTTCCTCGCTGGTTCAGTGGTTGGCACAAGTGTGATTGCAGGGGGGGCAGGAAAGCATTGCCATCAGAAAGAATACGCTACCTGTGGACACCGTGCGTTCCACAAAAAAGCATCCCCCCGGCTGGCGAGCAGTACTTATCGGCGCCTTACTAATCGTCCCCGGATTCTACTTTGGCACTTACAGCTACCTAATTGTCCAGGCGTTGGGCTGGAGGCAGACCTCACTGCAGATGGGTGGTCCCGGGGGCCCTATTACCTGGGTGCTCAAGAGTTTGGCGTTAAGATACGGCGGCATCAAAGTTTACCACCGTCTAGTGCCCCTGTTCATTGGTCTCATTCTGGGTGACTTCGTCACTGCAGGCCTGTGGGGCCTGTATGGCACCATTGTCGGGCAGAGAATGTATATGTTCTTCCCCCATTAGTGAAGTGGGATTGCCAGCCCACACCCCTTGACTTATCCCTCTTATGCTGCTACAATACTCCACTAATTCAAAAGTTGGCAGGAATTATTATGGATTATCGCTCTACCTTGAACTTGCTCAAGACTGATTTCCCCATGCGGGCTAACCTGCCGGAGCGCGAGCCTCAGATATTGAAGTGGTGGCAGGAGATAGATATTTACGCTAAGGTCCGCCAGTTTCGCGCCGATGCTCCCCGGTGGATCCTGCATGATGGGCCTCCGTATGCCAACGGCAATATCCATTTGGGCCAGGCGCTGAACAAGATCTTGAAAGATATTGCCATTAAGTATAAGACAATGCGGGGCTATGACTGCCCGTATGTGCCCGGCTGGGATACTCAGGGACTGCCCACCGAGCAAGCCGTCCAAGCCGAATATGGCCTGGACCGTCATACCGTGCCGGTGCCCCAGTGGCGCCAGAAGTGCCGGGAACTGGCCCTGAAGTATGTGGATATCCAGCGCCAGCAGTTTCAGCGTCTGGGCGTGCGCGGTGATTGGGCTAATCCGTACCTCACGCTGGACAAGGAATACCAGGCGCGCCAGATCGAGGCGTTCGGCAAGATTGCTCTAGCCGGTCTGGTTTATCGCCGCCTGCGGCCGGTATATTGGTGTTACCACTGTGAGACTGCCTTAGCCGAGGACGAAATTGAGTATGAGACCAAGACCTCGGACAGCATGTATGTGGCCTTTCAGTTGCAGAACGCCGCTGACTATTTCCCCGAGCTGTCCGACGATGCACCGGCTTATGTTATCATCTGGACAACTACGCCCTGGACCATACCGGGCAATACCGGTACCGCCCTGGCCGGACATGCTGAATATGCTTTGGTCCATACTGACGGCGCATATTATCTGCTGGCTAAAGAATTGCTCGCGGAAACAATGCGGCAGATTGGCATTGCCGAGTACGAACTGGTCGCCCTGCACTCGGGTAAGGAGCTTGTGGGCCTGGTGGCCCAGCATCCTCTCTACGATCGCCCCTCACCGATTGTCCTCGCCGACCACGTGCTACTAGATCAGGGCACCGGTGCGGTACATACTGCTCCCGGCCACGGGCCGGAGGACTACCAGACGAGCCTGGAGTATGGCCTGGAGGTCATCAGCCCGGTGGATGACTTCGGCAGATTCACCGCGGAGGCCGGCCCGGAATTGGCGGGCCAGATCTGTGAACAGGCCAATGAGAAGGTGCTGGAGATGCTGGACAACCGCGGTGCGCTACTGGCCCGCGGCGAGATTGAGCATGAGTATCCGCACTGCTGGCGCTGCCATCGGCCCGTGATATGGCGCGCCACCCAGCAGTGGTTTATGGATATAGATGAACTGCGCCCGGCAGTACTGGCCGAGATTGACAAGGCGCAGTGGATTCCGGCCTGGGGTCAGAGTCGTATCGCGGGGATGGTCGAGAGCCGCCCGGATTGGTGCATCAGTCGCCAGCGGAGCTGGGGAGTGCCTATCCCTGTTTTCTACTGTCAGGAGTGCGACGAAATACTGCTGACCCAGGAAAGTCTTGACTTCGTGCGCGACCTGGTGGCCGAGCACGGCGCCGATGTATGGTTTGCCCGTGAACCTGAAGAGCTGCTGCCGCCGGCGACCACCTGCCCCAAGTGCGGGGGTACCCAGTTCACCAAAGAGCCGGATATTATGTCCGTGTGGTTCGATTCGGGTGCCACCCACTATTGTGCTTTGCTGCCTCACCCGGAGTTGCATTACCCGGCAGACCTGTATCTGGAGGGCGATGACCAGTATCAATGTTGGTTCCAAACTTCCCTGTGGGTAGCGGCGGCGCTGGGCCAGTCGGCGCCATTCAAAGCAGTGGTGGGACATGGGTTTTTTGTAGATGATAGCGGCCAAAAGCTCTCCAAGAGCAAGGGCAATATCATTGATCCAGCCGAGATATACAACAAGTACGGCGCGGATGTATTGCGCTTATGGTTCACCTATGCTGACTTCCGCCACAAGATGCACTGCGCGACGGATATCTTTGAGCAGGTAGCGGAGGCTTACCGGCGCATTCGCAACACCTTGCGCTTTATGCTGGCTAATCTCCAGGACTTTGATCCCCACACCGACACCGTCGCGCCCCTAGAGATGCGGGAGATTGACCGCTGGATACTAATGCGCCTCAATCACATCATCCGGCGGATGACCCAGGCATTTGACCGCTGGGACCTGCACCTATTCTATCACGACGTGCACGGCTTCTGTGCGACCGACTTGAGCGCCTTCTACCTTGATGTGCTTAAGGATACTCTGTATACTGATTTACCTGATTCGCCCGCGCGCCGCTCAGCGCAGACGGCTCTGTGGCGACTGCTGCTAGCCATCACCCGAATGATTGCGCCGGTGCTGACCTTTACTGCCGACGAGGTCTGGCAGAGCTGCCGTAAGATAGATGAAAGCTTGCCCGAAAGCGTGCAGCTAACTGACTGGCCCGACGCTGACGACCACTTTGATGATGCCGAGTTGGAACAGCGGTGGAGCCAACTATTGAGAATCCGGGAGGAGGTCAACCGGGCCCTGGAGCAAGCCAAGGCCACCGGCCAGATTGACCAACCGCTGGAGGCTGATGTTATTATTTACGCCCCCGCCGAGGAGTTGAAGATACTTAGCAGCTTTGCCGATACTCTCCACGAGATATTGATAGTCTCGCAAGTAGAAGTGTATGAGTCAGAGAAGCTGACCGTGGAGGCAGCGGCGGGCCGGGGAGATAAGTGCGAGCGCTGCTGGATGCGCTCCGAGACGGTAGGGACGGTTCCTGAGCATCCTACTATCTGCCACCGTTGCGCCCAGCGAGTGGCGGAGCTTACCACTGGTGCTTCTTCCGGCTAAGGGGGCAGCAACGGCAGCAAGGGCAGCAAAGACAGCAAGGGTAGATTCAGTGCTAAGTCAGTATACATCATTACTGGCGGACGGTTATCCGTACCCCATGTGCCCTTGCTGAATGCTGAACGTTGGAGGACTTACGCAATGGGACGCAAGCGAAAGCTAGATACTAAGAAATATAAGAAGCTCTTACAGACGCAGCACCAGGAGTTGCAGCAAGAACTAAAGGCCCTGGCGGACCAAACTACTGGTCGCGACCGGCTTAGCAAACAAGTCGCCACGGAAGACTTTGATGAGGCGGGCGGGGATGCGGCCACTGATGCGGTCGAGCGCAGTCAGAACCTGGCCATAATTGATAACTTGCGGGATATGCTTGAAAATGTCAATGAGGCTTTGCTCAAGATAACAGAGGGCACCTATGGGGTATGTGAAATCTGCGCTAAGAATATCCCCAAGAAACGTCTGGAGGCCTTGCCTTATGCCACTATGTGTACCGACTGCCGCGCACGGATGGGGCGATGATCGCGGGCCATAGTTATCCCCACCAGCCCAATTCCCCTCCTGATGCCCCGGATAGCCTGCCGGCCTGGTGGGTTTTCTACGCCACTGCGATAGGGGTACTGATTATTGACCAGATTGCTAAGTCAGCCATCGTTGCCCGAATGAGTGAGGGGCAATCCCGGCCTCTCGTCGGACCCTATCTAAGTCTTACGCTCCAACATAATCCCGGGGCTGCCTTCGGCCTGTTCCCGGGCGGCACCATCGCCCTGGCGGTACTGGCGGCCGTGGTGGTGGTAGTCCTCGTATTGTTTGGCCCTCGGGCCGCTCAATTCAGTCTGGGGTTCAACACTGCGTTGGGATTGGCCCTGGGAGGCGCCGCCGGCAATCTCATTGATCGGGTCCGCCTGGGCTACGTCATAGATTTCCTGGATTTGCACTTCTGGCCTATTTTCAACATCGCTGACATAGCCATTACCTGCGGAGCCATTATACTAATACTGTCAGTTCTACGCCAGTCTCGCCTGTCGCGTGGCGCAGGTGAAGATCTGCGCCCTCCCGAACACCAAGGTTAGAGAACCTCGCCTGCGCGATACGCTATCGGTTACGCTGGCAGCAGGTTAAGTACAAGGAGCCAACCTAGTGCGTCCGGTACTGTTCGCCACTGGTCCCTGGCCCGTGTGGGCCTATCCTATCATAGTAGTCATCATAGCTGTGGCCGTCGGGTTGTTACGTTGGCTAGAGCGGCGTACCGACGAACAAGCGGCCCCCGACTCCACCCATCCCCTGCTCACCGGGGGCATCATACTGGCGGCCGCCGCCGCACTTCATTGGCTGGTCAATCACTTTGCCCCCGTGCAGATCCACTCTTACGGGACGATGCTAATCGTGGCTCTGGCAGCCGGTATCTGGTGGTTGAGTATCAGCGGCCGGCCTCACGGTATCCCGGGTATCCAGTGGCTTGATTTTGCCCTCCTTATACTGATTGGCGCAGTAATTGGGGCCCGCGTGGTGTTTGTCATCCTCAACTGGGACCAGTATGCCGACGCCCCCCCCCTGACTATTTTCAGTGTCTGGGAGGGAGGGCTGTCCTTCCACGGCGGCCTCGGCGGTGCGATAATTGCCGGCTATCTATTCAGCCGGGTGCGCGGTATTCAGTTCAATTTGATAGCCGACCTGGCAACTCCGGCGACGGCTCTGGGCTATTCCCTGACGCGCATTGGCTGTTTCCTGAATGGCTGCTGCTACGGACGGGTCTGTAGCTCACACTGGCCCCTGGGGATGGTCTTCCCGCCGGGCACCGCCGCGGGCCAGGCCCAGGTCCCTATTCATCCCACCCAGTTATACGCCAGTTTCGCCAGTATCATCATATTCTACATTCTGGTCAGAGTTCAGCCGTACATTAAAGCCCGAGGTAATCTATTCTTATTCTACCTGGTACTCTATTCAATTTATCGCTTTATAGTTGAGTTCTATCGTCGCGGGGCCAGCGCCAAGATCTTTGAGCCGTTGGCGCCGCTTACCGAGGCGCAAACGGCTAGCATCGTCATTGGCGTGGTGGCTCTGGTGTGGATGCTGGTTAGACGAGCTTCTGCCCGGAAGGAAGACGAAATCATCTGTTAACGTACCCTAACTGACGGAGGCCAACAGAATGAAATCCGCCTTCAATTTGCAAACTGGCAAATGGCAGATCAACTGGCCGGGTCGGGTTGCCCGCCACGACGTTGTCTATCACACGCCACCCTCTGACCCGATGCAGGGCATGCCGGTAGGCAACGGCGATGTGGGCGTGCTGGCTTGGTGTGAGGAGTCCAAGGTCATCCTGGCGATCAACAAGTGCGACCTGTGGGACGACGCCCAGTCTGAGCACTTCCGTAACTGGCAGGCCGCCCAGGAGGACTACAGCACCACTCTCCGCCACGCCTGTCGCATCATCATTGATTTCCAGATGCCCGTCTTTGATTTGTTCTACCTCTCCGACTTCCAGGGCCGCATCAGCCTCGCTAATGGCCGATTTGAACTCGCCGTCTCCGGACCGTTCGGGACCGCCGCGGTGAGCGGATTCGTCAGCCACCAGGAAGGAACGCTGTGCCTGGAGATAAACAGCTCTTTGGAGGAAGAGGTGCCGGTGGAGATAACCATGGAGAGATACGGTTCGCGGACCTTCTCCCACTGGTACCATCTAATTAACCGTGACGCTAACATTGGACTGGCGGACACCCAGGCCTCTGCTGACCGCAGTGGACTCTACATTGAGCACCAGTTGACCAGCGGCAAGTTCGGTGTAGGCTGCCGCCTGACGGAGGGGAAGGGGCTTAAGACTTCGCACACGATCCTCCACAAGCATGCTGCGCAGATGACCATTTCCGGGGCGAAGAATAAGAGATTTCGCCTGGTGGCCGCGGTGACCTCACCACTAGCCCGGAGTGCGAAAGCAGTAGTTAAGCAAAAGTTAGCCGAGGCGGAAGAAAAGGGCTGGGACCGCTTGTTGCGGGCGCACAAGCGAGTCTGGAAGCGTTTCTGGCTGCGCTCGCTGATGGAGTCCGGCGCCGATTATCTGGACAACCTGTGGCACCTGACTATGTACTATGCTGCTGCTTCTCAAGGGGGGCCGTACCCGGGGCGGTTCATTAATGGTTTGTGGACCTGGAACCGCGATGTGCAAAACTGGAACTTCTATTTCCACTGGAATCAGCAGATGGTTTACTGGCCTCTGAATCCGGCGGGACATCACGACCTGTGCGAGTCCTATCTGGAATACCGGTTCAATGGCTTACCTCATGCGCAGGCCGACGCGCGCGAGATCTTCCACACTGATGGCGCCGTGGTCTCCGACGTCTGCGACCGTCGCGGCTATAACTCGGCGGGCGAATTAAGTAATCATACGCCGGTGGCGGAAATAGCTCTGGACTTCTGGCGCCAGTATCAGTTCACGGGCGACCGCGATTTCCTCCAGCACAGAGCCCTCCCGTACCTGGTGGAGGCCGCGAAGTTCTTTGAATCGCTCTTGGAGAAGGGAGAGGACGGCCTTTATCACGCCAGGGATGGCACTGCCTACGAAGGCTGGATTCATTTGCATGACTGTATGACCGAGCTGGCCTACGCCCGGGTACTATTCACTGCCGCTGTCCAGGCACTTCAAGAGACGGGGGCAGAAGAGCCGCGAGCCGCCCGCTGGCAGGAAATTCTGGACAACCTGGCACCGCTGCCGGTGATGAAGGCCGACCTAAGTGTGATTGGCAGTCAGCAGAAGAAACTGGTGCTCAAGCGCGGACAGTTCCAAGGTGAGGAAACTGCCACGGCGCAGATCCTCGGTGTCGGTTGGGGCCTTGAAGAGCAGAGAATACTTGGCTCCCGAGTACCAGTCGAAAAAGCTCCCAGCGGGCCTGCCAGCTACCTCCAAGTTTCCGCGACCGACGTCTACGATCTGCTCAAGGAGATTCAGTTGCCCGGGGAGCGCGTTATCGGATGCTGGTCAGATATGGCCTGCAATCACGGCATATTCCCTAACGCTGAGCTTTCCCCGGTCTTCCCCGCCGGCCTAGTGGGTGTGGGGCAGGCCGGATCGCCTCTGTTTG